>JANMEM010000231.1:0-2669 GCA_031376985.1 Hyphomicrobiales bacterium | reverse complement strand
GGCCACCGATTGCCGGGCAATTTCGAGGCCAATGCCGTCGCTTGCACCGGTGATCAGAACAACTTTGGTCATGGGGCGGCCATCCTGCAAGTCCCGTCAAAACAGGTTCGTGGCCCCCCACGATTGAGGTTGTAGCGGATTGGCGGGGGAAAGGGAAATGGGGGAGTTTCTTGTTCCCCTCCCTAACAGGGAGGGGCAGGGGTGGGTGGAAGCCGCATATTGACATGTCGGAGATTGCAGCCTCCATCCACCCCCAGCCCCTCCTTGATAAGGAGGGGAGAAGAGAGTTAATTGATTGTCGCCATAATCCCGGGCCTTTAGGAATTCTAAGTCATCTTCTTTGGTTTGCTAGTATACCAACCAGCCGCAAACCCCATGAGCGCGCAAACACATACAATAGTGAGCATCTGAATGAGGTTTTAGACGTTACGGTGACAGTGCATTCAATTAGACGTTACGTTACGGTGACAGTGCATTCAATTAATGTTCAATTCAGCATCACTTCGTCGTCGCCCACGATTAACTCGTGACATATTTGTGGATGATTGAATTGATGAGTGTTTGATAGGGAATTCCCTCTTGCAAAGCACGAGACTTGAGGCGTACCAAATCACCTTTCGGAATGCGCAGTGATACCTTGAAGCGTTCGTCGTTGATCGTTGCGCGGGCGATGGCAGCCATTTCGCGTCGGCGTTCTGGTGTGAGAACGCTGACTAAGGGATTTGAGCTAGCTTCGAAATCATCGATATATTCGCGTTCTTCGACTTCAGTCATTTCTTTAGGTTTGCTTGTCATTGGGATCACCCGCTAGATACAATTTCTTTAGTCGACGGCTTTGAAATCCGGTTTCAACTTATAGGACGTCCTAACTTTGGTCATGCATAAAAGTGAGCTGGGCGCCCACTTTTTCAGTTCTCGATGTCTGGCTAGCTGGATTCCGGCCTTCGCCGGAATGACGGACGTGGTGGGATGGCGGAGTTGATGGGATGATGGCTTGCGTTGGAATGTCGGATTTGGGGACGTGACGGGTCTTTCGGTCGTGAGTTCAATCGAAGGTCCGTGCTTTAAGAGGCTATTTCCCTGCTTTTGGTCGTTGCCCGTCTTACCTGCAGTGACGGAATTGGGCTTAAATCAACCACTTACAAACTTGTGCGGCGCAAGAGTGTCGCTGTTGTTCATCCGCCGTTCAGTTCGGGTTTGCTACACCGCTCCTGTCTTTAGGAGTAGGTTATGATGAAGAAAACGGGGGCGTTTTTAGTTGCGGTGTTGGCTTTTGGTGTGGTTTTCACCGGAACGGCCGAGGCAGGGCGGTTTCGGCCCAAGCACAGGTGCAACCCAATTCAATTGGCGCAATATGCTGGTGAAAACAACAGTTACGGCAACAGCTATGGCAGCAGCGACTATGCGGTTTCGCCTTCGCAAGCGGCTTATATAGCCAAGCAGACCTGGCCCGGAGCCAAGGTACTGCGCGTTCAACTCTTGCCCTCTGGCGTTTATGCTGTCACCTTGAAGCAGGGTGGGCAAGTTTCGCGAGTCCTGGTTGACGCCACATCTGGCGAAGTCGGCTAAGGCGCGATACACTTACCCCAACTCTTGATGGTGGACGCATGCGCATTTTGGTTGTGGAAGATGATGTTGACCTGAACCGGCAGATGGTTTCGGCCTTGGGCGACGCCGGTTATGTGGTGGACAAGGCCCTCGATGGTGAGGAGGGGCACTTCCTTGGTGAAACCGAGCCTTATGACGCCGTGATCCTTGATCTGGGCCTTCCGGTACTTGACGGTGTCAGCGTGTTGGAAAAATGGCGTCGGGCCGGCAAGAAAATGCCAGTGCTGATTTTGACAGCGCGGGACCGCTGGAGCGACAAGGTGGCAGGTTTTGACGCTGGCGCAGATGACTATGTAACCAAGCCATTCCATATGGAAGAAGTGCTGGCGCGGATCAGGGCGCTGGTGCGGCGCACGGCGGGCCATGCCACAAGCGAAATTGAATGCGGACCTGTGCAGCTGGACACGGCGGGTGCGCGTGTAACGGTCAATGGATTCCAGATCAAACTGACGTCGCTTGAGTTCCGCTTGCTGGCATACCTCATGCACCACAAGGGCAAGGTGGTTTCACGGACGGAGCTGGTTGAACATCTCTACGACCAGGACTTCGACCGGGATTCGAATACGGTCGAAGTGTTTGTGGGCCGGCTGAGGAAGAAGCTGGGCGTTGATGTTTTGCACACTGTCCGGGGCATGGGCTATTGCATGACCGAGAACGGTGATGAGAAGTAATTCACTCTCGCTGCGGCTGACAGTGTCAGCCGCTGTGGTGGCGCTGGTGCTGTTGGCACTGGCGTCAATTGTTTTAAGTTCATTGTTTCAGCAGGCGCTGGAGCGGAATTTTGATGAGCGGCTGCGCGCGGTGCTGGACAGCCTTTCGGCCAATGTGTTTCCGGGGCCGGACGGCTCACCGCAGCTGACAGGTAATATGGCGGATACCCGCTTTACCTTGCCTGAGTCCGGATGGAACTGGCAGGTGCTGCCACCAAAGGCGGTGCAGAAACCGTTGCTTTCGCCGTCGCTTTTGGCCAAGCCCATAGGGGTTAATCCAAAACTGCTGGGTACGCGTGATGCGGACCGGATCACGTCTTTCGCCTTCAAGAATGCTGCAAGCCAACAGCT
>JANMEM010000202.1:0-1847 GCA_031376985.1 Hyphomicrobiales bacterium | reverse complement strand
TGGCGGTCCTTGACGCGGAGCATTTCCTTGCCATAGGCATCATAACGGCCGGACTTTTTCCACAGGTCAGCCGATTGCAGTGTCGGCATCAAAACTTCAATGGCCCCTGCCCGGTTCTGTTCCTCCCGCACGATCTGTTCGATTTTCCGCAGCACCTTCAAGCCCATGGGCAACCATGAATAGCTGCCAGCCGCCTCTTGCCGGATCATGCCCGCACGCAGCATCAACTTGTGTGAAACAATTTCAGCTTCTTTGGGGTCGTCCCTGAGGATGGGTAGAAAATACTGGGAAAGGCGCATGAGAATCCCTGAATGCAACAGAATCCCGGCCCTTTTAAGGATTTGCAGCCGCAACTCAAGCGATGACGGAACACAACCCTGATTTGAACGAACAGTACCAACACTTTGTCGCCATTTTTAACTTGGCAAACGTCACATTTTACGGCAGCTTGATTGCAAGAATAACAAGACCAAGATTGCACAGGGTGTAACCCAGGTCTGGGGAGGGCGCGCTGCCAAGAACCAAAATCGGTCGAGGCGCCGCTGACTGTACTTTGAAGGCGGAGGCTTCGTAGCCTCCGCCTTTTTTGATTCCGGAGGGGAATTATGTCATCTCAGAAAAACAACGTAGACTATGTGCTGGAACAAATTGGAGCAGCTGGCAATGTGTCGGCCCGGGCGATGTTTGGTGAATATGCGTTCTACTGCGACGGCAAAGTGGTGGCGCTGTTTTGCGATGACCAGCTGTTCGTCAAACCCACAAATGCCGGGGCAGCATTTGTCGGAAAGGTGACAGAAGGCATTCCCTATCCGGGAGCCAAGCCTCAGATGTTGATCGGTGGTGAAAAGTGGGATGATGCGGAGTGGCTGTCAGCACTGGTGCGGATGACGGCGGATGAGTTGCCAATACCCAAAGTGAAAAAGAAGAAGACAAAATCTATCCCTTGAACGCTGTCACCTCAATTTCAATTTTCATTCGTGTATCTGCCAATCCAGCTTCGAACATTGTGGCTGCCGGGCGCACGGATCCGAACCATTTTTGCAAAGCAGGCCACGTTGCCGGAAAATCCTCCGCGCGCGGAAGAATGTAGTGGACGCGCACCACGTCGGCCATTTCAAACCCAGCTTGTTTCAAGGCAGAATCAACGTTCAGCATCGTCTGTTCTGCCTGTTCCGCAACATCTTCTGAAATGGTCATTGCGGCATAGTCAAACCCTGTGGTTCCCGCCACAAAACACCAACCGCCCTGCACCACGGCACGGGAATAGCCGATGTCCGTCTCAAACTTGGAACCTGAAGAAATCAATTGTCTCATTTCATTTTTCCAATCGAAAGATCACCTGCAACAATCGAGACCTGATGCAATGGCGTGGCAAGTTTGATCTTACCTTTTTGCAGCGCGTCCCAGACCAGAAAATGCACGTCTGAGGTAAAATTATTGGGACCGTCATCAATACCATTCACCCAGAATTTCACAGCGAAATGCGCGCCGTAGTCCCCGAATTTTTTCAGCTCACAACTCACAGGCTCCGGTTCCTGCAAGACTGTGGGATGGGAGCTTACGGCCTTTTCAATCAGCTTCGGCAGCTTGTGCAAATCCGTATCATAGGTGACCACAAATGGCACTTCATAGCGTTGGCGCGGATCGGCTCTGGTCCAGTTGACAAATCTCGTGGTGATGAATTTCTCATTCGGCACCATGATTTCCTTACCGTCGTAAGTCTCCAGCGTGGACGACCGCATGTTGAGGTGACGCAAGGTGCCGGTGCGGCCATCTTCCAACTCAATGTAGTCACCAACTTTCAAAGACCGCTCAAGCAGAATGATGATGCCCGAAATAAAGTTGGA
>JANMEM010000171.1:0-3457 GCA_031376985.1 Hyphomicrobiales bacterium | reverse complement strand
CAAAAGCCACCGGGGAAGCGGTAAATAAGGCAAGTGCCGTTACGGCAGCAAAAGTTTTCAGTTTCATGTCAATCTCCTTCAGCTGAAGCAGCAAAGCCGCACCAGTCTGCACATCTCAGTGGTTAAAGTTTCCGGCTCACTGCATCGTGTGCCATGGGCAAGTAATGCCCGGACCGCATAAAGGTTTCATGGTGAGGGAAGAAAAATCAAAAAAGGAATGTGTACCTTTACCAACCCAATATCTATTCTGCTTTATCAGCGAATGCGCAGATCGGCTGTTGCGCCGGTACCCTTGTCGGCGATGAAGCGCAAGCGGCCGTCTATCTGTTGCACCACTTGGCAGTTAAGCGCGAATAGCTTGTCACCCGCCTGCATCGTGCGGCAGAAAAAGCCGCCATTCCATGTCCAGGTGCCACTTACATTGCGGCCAAAGGCACGACCGCCGATGCTGCCCGACGGACTGACGGTAAGGCTGACACCCAAACTGGTCAGGCTCTTGCCTTTCACGAGATTGACGAAGGCTCCCCGGTCGGTGACGCGGGCATAGTCGTCAGCGATTGCGGGCGAGGTCAGGGTGGCGAGAAGGAAAAAATACAAAATTCGCATGACGACATTACGACGCTATGCACCACCTGGATTTATAGTTGGGTTGACACGTTACTTTTTGATTGAGAGCCGAGTCAGGTCTGTTTGGCCTGAATTTCGTTCCCCACTTGATCGCCTCCCGTTTAATCGCCACAACAACCCCATGCAAAATATTTCCACCGCCATCACCCGCCCTCTCGCCTTTGCAGGCGCTTTGCCTTTTGTCGTGTCAGCGCTTTTATTGTGGGCAGGACACACATCGCTTCCGGTGTTGGGTGCAGTTTCCAATATGGCCGCAAGTTATGGGCTTTTGATTTTGGCGTTCATGGCGGGTACTTTGTGGGGGCAACGGCTTGCAGGAATTGAGACGCGTCTCAATCTCTTCATAGCCAGCAACGCGATCGCTCTTGCTGGATGGTTCGCTTATTTGCTTTTGTCGCCCCGATTGTTCTTCGCCAGCCTTGCAGTGTTATTTGCTGTCCTGCTTTTGATTGACCGACGCTTGGGCAACGAGGGGCATCTATCAGTCGACTATGTGCGCATGCGCACGGTTGTCTCCGCACTGGTGGGGATCTCGCTGGCCGTGATTGCATTGAAGGTTTAGCTGCGCAGCCCCTTTGCCTTTGCATAGTCCAAACATTCGTTCCACGGACGGATGCTTGAGGACGTAGTGGCAGAATGCAGTGAGGTTGCAGCGGATGCATTGGCGAGTGTCAGACACTGCTCGAGCGGCCAGCTGTCGTGAAGTCCCATCAGCATTCCTGCATAGAAGGCGTCGCCCGCTCCGACGGTGCCGATGATTTCGTTTTGGGGAACGTGGACGGATGGTGCGGTTACGCTTTCGCCATTCTTGCGCAAAGCCACTGCACCTTCGGGGTGGTGTATGCTGACGAGATCATTCACGCCGAGGTCCAATAGTTTTTGTGCGGCGGTCAGTGCAAACATCGTATTGAAATGACCATCCTTCGATACGGGCAGGCCAGAGAGGATTTCGGCTTCGCTGTCGTTGATGACGAAATAATCCAGCAGTGGCAAACAAGGCAGGGCTTGTGTGCGTTGCTGGTCGGCAGGGATGGGGCAAAGTTCCATGCAAGTTTTGAAGCCACGCGCCTTGGCTTCGCGGAGTGCGGTGCGCCAGCCGTCATTTGCGTCCATGGATGTCGAGATACCCGGAGAGCCGAGGTAGAAAATTTTGGCTTTGTTATCCAGCGGCATCATCTGGTCTGCACTGATCGTGCCATTTGCGCCGGGGTGATAGAAGAAGGTGCGTTTTCCGGTGGCCTTGGAGGTCATGACATGTGTGACGTCTGTGTTCGCGCCCTTCACGCGATTGACTTGTGATGTGTCGAGGCCTGAGTGTTGCACTTGTGTGATGAAGGTGTCGCCTGCCGCATCATCTCCGATGACGCAGATCATCGTCACGGGAAATTCTGCACCCAGTTTTATAAGTCCCGCTGCTGCATTGTGGGGTGGGCCGCCAGGGGCTTTGATGGTTTGGCGGATGAAGGCAATCTGCTCTTCATCCGGCCATTGATCAATCATGTGAACGATGTCGAGGACGATAGTTCCGGCAAGCACAATGCCGGAGCGGATCATTTTTTGAAGCCTTCGAGTACGCTCTCAGTAATCTTCTGGTCGTCTTCCAGTGAGCGCACGGTGCGCAACTTTTTCTTTGCGAGAATGGCGTGGTATTGCTTCACGGCATCTTCCGGCGTGATGTCACGCTCGATCACTGGGCGGAACAGCGAGAGCAAATCCAGCGGGCTTTCGGCCAGTTTGATCTTACGGCCAAACAGGGCCACGCGGGCACCGGATTTTTCGCCTTGGTGAATGAGTTCCAAAGTATCGCGGGTGGTGCCGCCCCCGCCGCCCAGAATGCCGACGACCAGCTCGGTGTCATAGCCAGCAAGTTCTTCCATGGCCTTTCTGCCGTTGAAGGGCATTTTCAGGAACAGGGGCCGATCAGTCTTGGTCATGCCTCCGAGACAACGCAGAATATTGTCGTTGACGAAGAACGGCATTTGTTCTGGCGACAGGTTCTTTGGTGCGTTTGGGTTGAAGACTTCGAGGAAATGGCGGAATTTGTGCTTCACCGCATCTTCGCGAAACGTGTTGTAGGCCTCCAAATGGGCATAGTCGGCGCTGAGGTCATTGTTGAAGGTCACAGAATAGAGACCGAGATCCGAAAACTTCTTGCAGTGCGCCAAGTTCGCAGTTCGGAAAGGCCGGGCGAATTCCTTGGCATAGGATGAACCACGGGCGCGCCAGATGTCGGTGGCGTCATTGGCGCGAATGGCAGGGGTAACATGGGATTTCTTGAATACGCCTTTGGCGGTCACTGCTTCGAGAGACGATGCTGCAACCAGCATGATGTCAACCACACCCTGTTTGACAACGTCAGCGATGGACTGGCGGAAGGTTTCGACGTTATGTTGCCCTTTGCTCTCGTCATGCAAATCCCTGGGTCCGGGGGAAGACACGCCGGCCGACATTTCAGGGTCTTTGGCGTCAGCCACGATGAAGTCGGCGGGCTTGTATTTGCCGGAGGTGATACGTTTCAGCTTGGCGTCGAGGGATTTCATGGAGGACTTCCTTTTTATGGAATCTTTATGAAAGGAAGTGCTTGCCAAGGCAAGGCTGTGGCGGAATAGATGACCTGATGAAAACGCTTGTCATGATCCCGGCTTTTGGTTGCGACGAGAGGCTCTACGCCCCTCAAGTAGCTGCTCTTGAAGATTCCGTCCGTATACAGATTATCGTTCCGACTGCTGACCGTTATGGCGGCATGGTCGAGGAGGTGCTGCGACTGGCACCGGATGATTTTGCGATTCTCGGCACATCAATGGGCGGGCGGCTGGCGCTTGAGGTGGCT
>JANMEM010000117.1:0-6524 GCA_031376985.1 Hyphomicrobiales bacterium | reverse complement strand
CACCACGCAGGGCAAGGGTCTTATGCCCGATGGCACTTCGCGCTTCTCTTACAAGGGCAAGATGATCCACCACTACATGGGCTGTTCGACCTTTGCCAACCACACGGTGATGCCTGAAATAGCCTTGGCCAAGGTGCGGGCTGACGCGCCCTTCGACAAGATTTGCTACATCGGCTGCGGCGTCACAACGGGCGTGGGTGCGGTCATCAACACTGCGAAGGTTGAGGTGGGTTCCACAGCCATTGTGTTCGGCCTCGGCGGCATCGGCCTTAACGTGTTGCAGGGCTTGCGCCTTGCAGGGGCTCGCCAGATTGTTGGCGTTGATTTGAACGATGACCGCGAGGCTTGGGGCAAACGCTTCGGCATGACACATTTTGTCAATCCGTCGAAAGTGTCTGGTGACCTCGTTGCACACCTCGTCGACCTGACGGGTGGTGGTGCGGACTACACCTTTGAATGTATCGGCAACGTCAAGGTCATGCGCATCGCTTTGGAAGCCGCGCACAAGGGTTGGGGCCAGTCGATTATCATTGGCGTCGCTGGAGCAGGCCAGGAAATTTCTACGCGTCCCTTCCAGTTGGTGACGGGTCGCTCATGGCGCGGCACGGCATTTGGTGGTGCACGTGGCCGCACCGACGTGCCGAAGATTGTGGACTGGTACATGGACGGCAAGATTGAAATCGACCCGATGATCACCCACACCATGCCGCTGGAACGCATCAACGAAGCGTTTGACCTCATGCACAAGGGCGAGAGCATTCGAAGCGTGGTAATATTCTGAGGTATTGAAATCAACACACTGCGTCTCCATTTCAGTTTCGCCCACGCTAATCCGCGTCCGGCTTTGAAAAGGAGATGCCAATGCATCCAATGGAAAAAATCACGGTCTCTGGCCGTGTCGAACATGTGTTCGCGCACCGTTTTACGGTGAAGACGGCAGATACCGTCATCCTTGCTGACCTCACCCCCCATGGTGCACGCCATGTTCCGCTGAAAAGCGGTGACGATGTGGTGATTGAAGGCGAACAAAAACCCTCGGAAATCCGCGTAGAAACGATTGCGATTGGTCCACGCACCTATGTGCTGCCACCAGCACCTGAACACATGCGCGGGTTTGGACGTCACTTCGGTGGACCCGAGCACCACCGTAGCCCGCATCATCACGGGCCCGGTCCTCACCGCAGGCCACATGACGATGTCATCAACACCACTGCCATGAAAAAGACGCTTGAAGACGATGGTTTCTTTGTTGTCGGTGAAGCCCGGCTGCGCCACCGTCACGCCGAATGGCTCGTGCGCAAAGATGGTCAGATGTTCGAAGCCCATGTCGATTTCGAAGGTGACATCCGCAAGGTGAAGCCCGTGGACACAGACGGCAAATGGGAGGGGCGGACGGTTTAATTCACGTCCCGCAAAATGTCTGCGTCACTTCCTGTTCAGGCAGTGGCGCAGCTTCAAACCCCGCCATGTTTTTCTGTTCCGCAAACGGCGTTTTCAACAGTTCTACCAAGGTATCAAATCTCGTCATATTGCCTGCTTCGGCTTCTGTGAGTGCAGCTTCCACTTGATGATTGCGCGCGATGTAAACCGGGTTCACCGACCTCATCATCGTAATATCCGGTGCGACACCTGCCAGTCGTGCCTTCCATATCTCGTCCGCTTTAGCAGATTGCGACACGCCTCGTGTGAGTTCGCGAAAAAACAAAGTGTAGTCCAGTTTTTCATCCATCAGTATACGGAGCATATTGGCGATGAATTCAGCATCATCTTCACGTCGCCCGGAAATGCCCAGCTTCCGCAACATACCCGTCTCGAATGCGTCTTCAAATTGCGGATTGAACAGCGCCAGCTCGGTCTTGGCAATTTCTACCGCAGCATCTGAATCTTCTGCCAGCAATGACAACAGACTCTCGGCAAAGCGTGTGAGATTCCACAAGCCAATGCCTGCCTGCTGGTCCCAGGCATAGCGGCCATACTCATCAATCGATGAAAACACCTTCTGCGGATGAAAAGTGTCCATGAAGGCGCACGGGCCGAAATCAATAGTCTCGCCTGAGATGGCCATATTATCGGTGTTCATCACGCCATGGATGAAGCCCACACACATCCACTGTCCGATCAATCTGGCCTGACGGGAAATCACACTCGCCAAAAATTCACGTGCGTTTTTCGCATGCGGATGACTGCGTGCGCATTCATGCTCGAACAGGCTCTGCACCCCCTCTTTGCCCAAACGCGCCGCTGCAAACTGAAAGGTGCCCACGCGCACATGGCTTTTTGCTATGCGGGCGACGATGCCGCCCGGTTCGCGTCGACGCCGATACACCATTTCGCCCGTTGCAACCACCGACAGACAGCGTGTCGTCGGAATGCCCAAGCCCGCAAAAGCCTCGCTGACAATATATTCCCGCAGCATCGGACCCAAGGCCGCACGGCCATCGCCATTCCGCGAAAACGGCGTGGCACCTGAGCCTTTCAAATGCAGCTCCCAACCGCCATCGAGTGTCGCTATCAAATGCGCCCGACCGTCGCCCATCGTCGGGTTCCAGTTGCCGAACTGGTGACCGCTATAGGCCAAGGACACGGGATCAACATTTCCCCAAGGGCCGTTGCCAGAAAGCGCTGCCAATGTTTCAAGCTGCTCAAATATATCCTTCGGCAACCCCAAATCACCAGCCAGGGCTTTGTTCACAGCCAGAAAGCGGGGAGCTGCAACAGGCTCAGGTGTTGCCCTGCGCCAGAAGGCTTCCGGCAACGGCGATGCCAGTGTCAACGCTTCAACCAATCCAGATTCGGATAGGCCACGGGCTCTTTGGCGGTGAAAAAGTAACGTTTGAATATTTCGGCATAGCTCATCAGATAGCCGTCATTCTGGGCAATCATATGGCCACGTTCGCCACGATAATATTCTGGCAACTTGTACCACGCCAGTGCCGGGCGTTCATGATGTGGCACATGGAGGTTGTTGTTGAGAAACAGGAATGACCAGAACAGTGAACATTCAACAATGATGGTGCGGTGATTGACGTCGTCTGCCGCGCGATGCTCACAATAGGAGCGGACGAGCGCCAGTGAAATTCCGGGATAGGCAATCAAAAGCAGATATTGCCAGACCGGCATTCCGCACCACGCTACATAGGCAATGACCAAAGCACAGGACATGCCAAACATCGCCCAAGCCTTGGCCTTGTGGGTGTCACCCTTCAAGATATCGCGGAATTCACTTCCCCAAAACCTGACAATGCCAACAGCAGGGCCGATCAACATACGTCCGCCCAATGTCTGGTTCAGTTGAAACAAGGCACGCTTTGGCCCCGGCATAAGTGCCCAATGCTCCGACAGCAGATAATAGGATTCCGGATCAACTTCAGGATCGGTCAGATGCTGATTGTTGTGATGTGCCAGATGGGTTTCTTTGTAGCGCTGGAAGGGCAGCCACATCGTCGGCGTGAGAAAGATCAGCGCTTCGTTCAAAACCCTGCTGCGGGTGGGGTGACCGTGCAAAATTTCATGTTGAAGGGATGTGTGCAACGCCGCAAAATAAGCCCCAAGGGGCAAAATGATCCACCATGGCAGACTTGCGTGAAACCAGATCACAACCGCCAACACGACGTAAACCAATATGGCAATTGCCACGGTGGGCCACTCGATGGGTCTTGGTTGAGAAATTTGAGCCATAGTTCCGTGCGCCGCCTTGAGATCCCTACTTTACACGGCTCCGCTGATTTGTTCCACTGGTGAACCCGATGAATTATTTGGACGGTAACCATGCTTGCCAGCCTGCCCATGTACGACTTTCCAGAGATGCGGGAGGCCACAGACTCGTTCTGGGCTGCAATCGCCAAAGCCTATGGCACGTCAGGCGGTTTGACACGGGATGAAGACTGGACAGCGCCATGGCGCAATCCAGATCTTCTGTTCAGCCAGACGTGTGGTTATCCGTTTACGCATGAATATGCGGGGGTGCTCAAATATGTGGCCACTCCGCATTATGCTGCTGATGGTTGTGACGGGCCAAATTATTGCTCCATCATATTTGCACGTAAATCCGCCCCACTTGAAACTTTCCGAGGTAAAATTGCTGCATTCAACAATCGCGATTCCATGTCAGGCATGCTGGCGCTGCAATTGGTGTTTGCGCCAATGGCAAGACAGGGGCAATTTTTTACGCGGGCCATTGAAACAGGTGGCCACTTTGGGTCCCTTCTGGCATTGCAGGAGGGGAGGGTTGACGTTTGTGCCACCGATTGCGTGACAGTTGCGCTGTTGAAAAAATACCGTCCACAGGTGTTGGACGGCTTGGTGGAAATTGTACGCTCACCCTCTGTGCCCGGCTTGCAGGTTGTCACGCGTGGCGGCAATATTCCGGGCTTGCGTGAGGCAATCGCAGACGTCATGCAATCCCCCGCTACCCGAAATTTGCGGGACAGTCTGTTGCTCCGGAACGTCTCAGTGTTGTCTGAAACGGCTTATGATGTGATCAAAAATATAGAGTCACGCATGAATCTGCAAGGGGGATTGCTCCTCGACGAAGTGTGACGTCGCATTTATCAGTGTGATCTCGCCACCAACTGAAAATCAAAGGGCGCAACTTGGCAGTCGCGCCCTTCGAAAATACACCTAACAAAACATTAACGGTTTGAAGAACGCTGGTTCTTCTCTTCGTTGGTTTCGTCTACATAGTCACCAACTGTAGCGCGCTTGGTCGTTACGACTGCTGCGGCACTGAATGCCTTGGTTGAGTAGGTCGAAACGTCTGCAGTCGGATAGTCGATGCGACGGTTGTTCACTTCCGAACCGGCAACACCATCAGCGGCCATTGCCATTGGAGCCATCAGGCCCAGTGCGAGTACGGAAGCAGCGATAATACGAATGTTCATGATATTTTTCCTTGAATGAATTGAATTGAGTTGATTGATTGAAATTACTTGCTGGAACGGTTGTTCTTTTCTTCGGCGGTTTCATCAATGAAATTGCCGATGGAACCGCGCTTCACCTTTGTCACAACAACGGCGCTGAAAGCCTTTGTCGATGACGTGGCAAGTTCTACGTTGCCATAGTCGCTGATGCGGTTGTTGACTTCCGAACCGGCTGGTCCGCCTGCGGCCATTGCCACTGGGGCCATAAGGCCGAGTGCGAGTACGGAAGCTGCGAGGGTACGAATGTTCATGATAGTTCTCCTTGGTTGTTCTTTTCGTTTTAAATCGTCGACGTCTTCGCCGTGATCATGATGTAAGAACGAAGGTCGGAGAAAAAAGGGTTCAATTCATCTGTAAACGATGTTGTTACTGCATGTGTGATCTGCAATCAAAAATCCGTGAGGTGCAACGGATTTCGAGAAAAACCCCTTGAAATGCGCGCTGGTCGGCTTAACGCCTTATTTGTGCATCAAGTTTGTGCAGATTATTCTGTGTGCGGATTATTTCTTTATGGGCAAGAGGATTCGCTGATTCGATAGAGCCGGAATTCCTTGTGTTCACCTTTGCCCTGCACAATGAACTTGCCTTCATCATCGCCAAAGTTGATATATGAATCATTCGTAATGCGAAGGCTGTCTTCTCCACGGTCTGTTACAGTAAACGTGCCGCCATCGGCTTCGATGAAACATTTCAGCTCATCACCGACTGTTTTGCATTCTATTAAATTGCCCTGATAGATGGGCCGCTTGCGAAACCCTGCATCAACACGATCTAGTAATTCGAATGGCCCATTGGTGCCTTTGCCTACACCCAGTTGTAGTCGAATTTTAACGATGTCCTGCTTGCGGTGCTCTTTCAGATAGCGCTTGTCGTAGACGCGCTCATAGCAACCTTTGAAATCAGCGTGAGCCGATGTGGTGTTCAAAAGCATGAATGTTACAAGTCCCAGAACAGCCGCTGTTTTCATCATTGATCTCCCAAACATTTTGAGTCGTCACATTTTGGCGTGGGGGCTGACCACTTGCAATGTCATTAAGCGTTGCAGGTCTTCCATTCGGGCGATTACTCCCCTAAGCCGCGCCCATCATGATCCGCATTGAAGCTCTTTCCAAACAAAACGGCCACCAAATCCTGTTCGTCGAAGCCTCGGCCGCCTTGAACCGAGGCGAAAAAGTCGGCCTCGTCGGGCCTAATGGTTCCGGCAAGACATCGTTGTTCCGCATGATCACAGGGCAGGATGATGCCGATGAGGGGCAGGTCTCGGTTGATCGCGGCATTACCATTGGCTACTTCAGCCAGGACGTTGGTGAAATGTCGGGTCGCAGTGCGGTGTCGGAAGTCATGGACGGGGCAGGGCCTGTCAGTGCCGTTGCTGCTGAAATGGCTGAACTCGAAGCGGCCATGGCTGATCCTGACCGCATGGATGAAATGGATGAGATCATCGCCCGCTATGGCGAAGTGCAGGCGCATTTTGAAAAACTCGACGGCTACGCGCAGGACGCTCGTGCCCGCGAGGTACTGGCAGGCCTCAGCTTTTCGCAAGAGATGATGGACGGTGATGTTGGCAAATTGTCAGGCGGCTGGAAAATGCGTGTGGCCTTGGCC
>JANMEM010000092.1:0-5195 GCA_031376985.1 Hyphomicrobiales bacterium | reverse complement strand
GGAATAGAGCTGCTCTTCGAAAAATTCCGTGCGGCGGCAGTCGTAAGCCAATGTCGCCGTGGCCGAGAGCACGTTTTGTGATCCGGTGAAATGACCAAACGCAGTTTCCATACCCCAAATGGCAATCAGCGGGCCTGCGGGCACACCGTATTTCTTTTCGATAGAAGCAAACAGCGCGGCATTGGCGGCCTTTTGACGTTTGCCCTGAGCAACAATAGTCGCTGCTCCCCGCTTGGTTAAAAAGGCTTTGAGGCTGAGTTTGAAAGAATGCTGGTTGCGGTCAGCCTTGATGGTTGCCGTGGCGTAGCTGGTGCCCATCAACGCAGCAATGGCCTTGGCATTGATGCCGTTGGCCTTGGCTTCCTGGGCAAATTCTGATTTCCAGGAATTGAAGTTGCCGCCCGTATTGCTGCATGTTGCAGACATGGCTGGTGCCGTCAAAAGTGAAAATGAAACCGCAAAACCAAAAGCTGCCGTCCGCATCAAGTGCCTCCAAATCAAATTGCCCGGTGACGTTCTGCCACCGGGCAATTGATTTGTCATCCGCTTCGGAAATGAAACTTACTTCATCGTCGGCATGACGAATTCAGCGCCGGCGCGAATGCCCGTGGGCCAGCGTGCCGTCACCGTCTTCAGCTTGGTGTAGAAGCGCATGCCTTCCGGGCCGTGCATGTGGTGGTCGCCGAACAGCGAGGCCTTCCAGCCGCCGAATGAATGGAACGCCATTGGCACAGGAATTGGCACGTTGATGCCGACCATTCCCACTTGAATGCTCTGGGCAAATTCACGCGCTGCATCACCATCGCGGGTGAAGATGGCTGTGCCGTTGCCGAACTCGTGGTCGTTGATCATCTTGGCAGCTTCGGCGTAGGTCTTCGCACGCACGAAGGAGAGCACGGGGCCGAAGATTTCTTCCTTGTAGATGGTCATGTCGGTGGTGACGTTGTCGAAGATCGACCCACCCATGAAATAACCACCTTCATAACCCTGCATCTTGAAGCCGCGACCATCGACGAGAAGCTTCGCACCTTCCTTGACGCCGGTGTCGATGTAACCTTTCACCTTGTCGTAATGTTGCTTGGTGACCAGTGGTCCCATTTCCGCATCAGCATCAGTGCCGGGTCCGATTTTCAATGCGCGGACTTTTGGCTCCAGCTTGGCCAATACCTTTTCAGCCGTACCTTCACCAACTGTCACCGCAACTGAAATGGCCATGCAGCGTTCACCAGCGGAGCCAAAGCCTGCGCCCATAAGGGCGTCCACGGTCTGGTCCATGTCGGCGTCCGGCATGATGATCATGTGGTTCTTGGCCCCACCCAAGGCCTGGCAGCGCTTGCCGTTGGCCGTAGCAGTGGAATAGATGTACTTCGCAATTGGCGTCGAACCGACGAAGCTGACAGCGGCAATGCCAGGGTGATGCAAAATGGCGTCCACGGCTTCCTTGTCGCCATGCACCACCTGAAACACGCCATCGGGAACGCCGGCTTCCTTCAGCCACTCAGCAATCAGCATGGAGGCAGAAGGATCACGCTCTGAAGGCTTCAGAATAAAACAGTTACCAGCGGCCAGTGCCGTGGGGAACATCCACATCGGCACCATGGCTGGAAAGTTGAAGGGGGTAATGCCAGCGACAACGCCGAGCGGCTGGCGGGTAGACCATGAGTCGACTTTGGTACCGACATTTTCGGTATATTCGCCCTTGAGCAAGGTCGGGGCGGCAGTGGCGAATTCAACGACTTCCGCACCGCGCTGCACTTCGCCAAGCGCATCAGACAAAACCTTGCCATGTTCAGCGGTGATACAGGCCGCGAGTTCCTTGGCGCGGGAATCGATAATGCCGAGGAATTTGTTCAAGATGCGTGAACGGCGCAGCGGCGTGGTATTGGCCCAAGCCGGGAAAGCGGCACGTGCAGCCTGCACAGCAACATCCATTTCCGCTGTGGTCGCAAGCACCAGTTCGCCTGACTGTTCCCCCGTCGCAGGGTTGAACACAGCAGATTTCCGTATGCCCTTGCCAGCAACTTCTTTGCCGTTGATCCAGTGATTGATGGTCTTCACCATGATGTTTTCTCCCATTGTGATGACCTTCAATGCGCTTTTGCGAAATGCACAGCAAGATCAAGTATTGCGCTTTGGTTGTGTGGAAAATATAGCGAAATTTATTTGGTGCATTTTTGAAAAAAATGTACTAAATGAAGAAAGGCTAATATCGAAGGTTAGGTCATGAATTTCTTCCGCAAGCGAGCAACAAGTGCGACCAAGGTCATCCGGGGCGGACGATTGCAGTTGCCTGTTGATGTGCGCAAACAGCTTGGGCTGTCTGACGGAGACAGTGTGATCTTGGAAATCGTAGGAAATGAGTTACGCGTTCGATCACAGCAGGAAGGCATCAGACGCATTCAGGAACGTTTGCGTGAGTTTGTCCCTCCTGGGGTTAGTCTCTCGGACGAACTGATCGCTGATCGTCGGCGAGAGGCAGAGAATGAGTGACACTTATGTTCTGGACGCTTCAGCAATTCTGACTGTGATCAACGGCGAAACAGGATTTTCGACCGTGCAGAATCTGTTGCAGCAATCGGTTGCAAGTGCAGTCAACATGTCAGAGGTTATTGCAAAACTGCAAGAGCGCGGCGGCACAGACGCTGCGATTATGGCAATCCTCAGCGACTTCAATGTGCAAATCGTTGCGTTTGACGAAGAGCAAGCGATTGCCGCGGGAATGCTGCGCAACAAAACGCGAAAGAGAGGTCTTTCGCTAGGTGACCGAGCGTGCCTTGCTCTTGCAACTTCGCGCAATGCAATCGCCGTCACCACAGACAAGGCATGGATGGATTTGGACGACATCGCTCGACTACTTGTGGTTCGTTAGTGGACTGGGACAATCTCCGCATTTTTTTGGCCATCGCCCGTGCCGGGCAAATTTTGTCGGCGGCGAAGGCTTTGCATTTGAACCATGCCACGGTGGCGCGGCGTCTGGATGCACTTGAGGAAAGTCTGGGCACAAAACTATTTGAGCGCCGCACCACAGGAACAGTCTTGACTGTAACGGGCGAAAAACTTTTGGTCCGTGTGGAACGCATGGAGTCGGAGTTGTTGCAGGCCGACGCAGGCACCGCCAGCAACAGCATCAACGGCGTTGTGCGTGTTGGTGCTCCTGATGGTTTTGGTACGTTTCATTTAGCCGCACATTTGGCGACATTGGCCAACAAGCATCCTGATCTGACGATACAGCTTGTGCCGCTCCCCCGCACATTTTCACTGTCCCGTCGTGAAGCGGATATCATTGTCACCATTGAACGCCCCAAATCGGGACGCGCCATTATCAAGAAACTCACGGATTATTCCCTCAGTGTCTATGCGTCGAAGTCTTATCTGGAAAAGACCGGATTGATCCGTGAACGGAGCGATTTGGAAAACCGCCTCTTCATCACCTATGTCGAAGATATAGCCTATTCGCGGGCGTTGGATTACACTGCGGACTTGGCCAAGCTCATGCCGCGCCATTACGAATGTGGTTCAGTGATAGCCCAAATGGAAGCAGTGCGGGCAGGAGAAGGCGTTGGCATTCTGCATGACTATGCGGCGGCGGCCTATCCAGATCTGGTGCGCGTTTTGCCGGATGCACGTTATTCGAGGACTTATTGGTTGATGTCGCACCCAGACACCCATGACACGCGGCGCGTGGCGGAGGTCTATCAGGCGATTGTGGAAAGCATAAACGCGCGACGCCGCGAATTTGTGAGAGTGTGAATGAGCAGCACAGCCATGCGGTCAGAACCTTTCCGCAGTGGCTCGCCCCCAATCTTCCGTGAAAGCGTTTTGCACTTTTCCTGTCAGCAATTGCCCCGGTTCAAGGAATGTGAACTGCTCGGCAAAAGTCAGGATGCGACCATCACCAATGCGGCGGAAAATATGATGTGGCTTGAGATCAGAGGGCGCATTTAACCCGCCAGCTGCCAAAAGTTCTGCCAGCGATTTCACGGTTTCCCGGTGAAAACTGGCAACACGCTCGGATTTGTCTGCGACGACGATCGCACGTTGCCGCAACGGGTCTTGCGTGGTCACCCCCGTGGGGCAATGGCCTGTGTGGCAGGTTTGGGCCTGAATGCAGCCCACAGCAAACATAAACCCTCGGGCCACATTGCACCAGTCTGCACCCAATGCATGGGCACGTGCCATATCAAACCCAGTGATGATTTTGCCTGCACAACCCAGTTTGATGTGTTCACGCAAACCAGCTCCCGTCAATGCAGATTGCACAAGTGCCAGACCGTCGCGCAATGGCATGCCGAGATTATCGATGAACTCCGCAGGGGCTGCACCCGTGCCACCTTCTTTCCCATCAACCACAATAAAGTCTGGCAAAATGCGAGTTTCCAGCATGGCTTTGACCAAGCCCAAAAACTCCGTGGTGTGGCCAATACAGAGTTTGAAGCCCACAGGTTTTCCGCCTGACAATTCACGCAAAGTCTTGATGAATCCCAACAGTTCTTTAGGCGTTGAGAAGGCCGCATGCCTTGCGGGTGAGATGCAATCCTTTCCGATTTCAACACCACGAATGGCTGCAATTTCTTCCGTCACTTTTGCGGCGGGCAACACGCCGCCGTGACCGGGTTTTGCGCCTTGCGACAGTTTGATTTCGATCATTTTGATCTGCGGGTCGCGAGCGGTTTCGGTAAATTTTTCCGCTGAGAATGTGCCATCAGCATTGCGACAGCCGAAATAACCCGAGCCAATTTCCCAAATCAGATCACCACCACCTTCGCGGTGATAGGGGCTGACAGAGCCTTCACCCGTGTCGTGGGCGAAGTTGCCTTTCTTGGCCCCTGCGTTCAGGGACCGGATAGCATTCGCGGACAATGCGCCATAACTCATGGCGGAAATATTCAGCACTGACGCTGAATACGGTTGCTTGCAATAGGGTCCACCAATGGTGATGCGGAACAGGTCTTTCGCCACGTCCGTGGGCAACATGGAATGCAGCATCCATTCGGCTCCCTCAGCATAAACATCACTTTGAGTGCCGAAGGGCTTTTTGTCGAGTTGCTTTTTGGCGCGCTGATAGACAATAGCACGCTTTTCCCGCGGGAAAGGGCGGCCATCCGTATCGGCCTCAAAAAAATACTGCCGCATTTCCGGACGGATTTTTTCGAGAAAAAACCGGATGTGGCCAATGATCGGGTAGTTGCGCAAGA
>JANMEM010000078.1:0-1986 GCA_031376985.1 Hyphomicrobiales bacterium | reverse complement strand
CGAATAGCCGGACCAGATGAAGGCACAGGCCAGCGCATAGAGGTGGCCGGATTTGAGGCCATCAGAGAGGCCAATTGCTCCGCCCTTGGTGATGATGACAACAGCCCCGCCCAGACCCAATACAGCGCCGATGACATGATGAAGATGGAGTTTTTCACCCGGCAATAGGGCGGCAAACAGCACAATCAGCAGCGGCCACAGATATGCAATCAAACTTGCCTCAACCGGCGGGGCATTCTGGATCGCGAAAAAGTAGAGGCAATGATAGACACAAAGGCCAAAGGTGCCGACGGCCCAGACTTTCCAGTTTTGTTTCAGTGATTTCACGGCATGGGGACGCCATGACCAGCTGACCACACCTGTCATGCCGCCAATTAAAAAGCACATGGCCGTGAGTTGCAATGGTGGAATGGGTCCGGCTGCCGTGGAGAGCAGTGCCAGAAAGGCCCACATTAGAATTGCGGTAAAGCCGATTATAGTTGCACGTGTCGTCACGAGGTTCTCCACCGATTGAATTGCGTGCCGAAGATAGACAGCAAGACCGCGACAATGATGATGCCGCCGCCGATAAAGGCAGCACGTTCCGGCACTTCATGGACAACGATCCATGGCCACAGGGGATTGAGAACGGCGTCCAGCATGGCGATCAGAGACAGTGTCACGGCTGGAATGGAACGCGCCCCCTTGGCATAGAAAATCAGGGGAATGGCAAGCTGAACCAGCGCCATCACAGCCAGTAGCCCTACATATTTCAATGGCACATCAAAGCCGCCGCCTTGCTGGAAGAAAAATCCGGCAAAGCCTGCGCCGACAAAGGCCATGGACCCGCCTGCGCAAATCGCGGGCGTCATATCGACAGCGCGATAGCGACGTAATGTCAGGGTTTGCATGGCAAAGCAGAACGGCACCAGCAGTGATACGGCGATGCCCAGCCAGTTACCCGCCTGCAAGCCATCCTTGGCGATGAACGTCATGCCGCCAAGGGCGAGGACTGCCGCAAACCATGCGGCCCAGCCCGGTTTTTCACCCGTGACCCAGGGGCTGAGCAGACCTGTGAACAAGGGCGAAGTTGCACCGATCACCGAGACAACAGCGGTTGAAGCCAGCGTCAACGACGTGACATACATCGTGGAGCCGAAGGCAAAGAAGCCCGCTGACAACAACAGAGCCGTCATCGGCACACGGCGGAACACGTTCAATGTGTCATTGCCGTAGGTGAGCACGAGGTAACAGAGAATGCTCACCGCTGTCCAAAAGCCGCGCCAGCAATTGATCTGCCAGCCGGAAAGCTCTGGCATGAAGCGAACAAACAGGCCTGAGAGCGACCAGCCACAGGTGGCCAGCAAAACAAAAATGATGCCGCGTCCATAGGTCTGGTCTGTGGTGGTCATTGATTCGCGTTCCGCCCGTATCTTTGGTCTAACACAGGCGGAACCGTGCTCGTGTCATCAACCCCGCAGAGCAACGTTGTCCGGGTCGTATGGGCTTTCGGCAATGACCGTTGTCTTGAAGTGCTTGTCGAGAATTTTCACTTCGAGTTCCGTGCCCAGGGTCGAGTAGTCCGGCTTCACCATGGCAAGTGCCAGTGACTTGTTCACACGGAAACCGAAGCCACCGTTGGTGGCGCGACCGATGAGTTTGCCTTTGCTGTAAATTGGCTCGGAGCCCCGCACATCGGACCAGTCATCGGTGATGCCGTGGACTTCCATTGTCACGAAGTTCCAGTTCAGGCCTTTTTCCTTGGCTGCAACCAGTGCATCGCGGCCAATGAATGGACCTTTGGATGGATGCACGAAACGGTCGAGGGCTGATTCATAGGCGTTGTATTCGATCGAGAGTTCGCGGGGGACCAAGCGGTAGCTTTTCTCAATTGAGAGTGCACCCATGGCCTTGATGCCAAAGGGTCTGACGCCGAATTCCTTGCCAGCATCCATGAGCAAATCAAAGAGGGCGACTTGCTGTTCGAGGGGATGATGGAATTCGTAG
>JANMEM010000001.1:0-5053 GCA_031376985.1 Hyphomicrobiales bacterium | reverse complement strand
TCTTGATCTTCAGTTTAATTTTTTTCTGTGCAACTGGCATCACAGCACCTCCGGTGCCAATGAAATGATTTTCATCTGGTTCTTGCCGCGAAGTTCGCGTGGAACCGGTCCAAATATACGCGTGCCCACAGGCTCGCCCTGGGCATTGATCAGCACAGCCGCATTGCGGTCAAAGCGGATGGACGAACCATCAGCACGACGGATGTCTTTTGCTGTGCGAACAACGATGGCCTTCATCACAGCACCCTTCTTCACGCGACCGCGTGGAATGGCTTCTTTGACGGAAACGACGATAACATCACCGACTGATGCGTAACGGCGCTTCGAACCGCCCAGCACCTTGATGCACTGAACGCGGCGGGCACCGGAATTGTCGGCAACGTCGAGATTTGTCTCTTGTTGGATCATGGATTCACCTGTTCAATTCTCAAGCCTTGGACGGATCGACTTTGGCGATCAAAGTCCAACGCTTCTGCTTTGACAGCGGGCGCGTCTCTTCAATGCGGACGATCTCGCCGGTCTTGGCATCGTTGTTTTCATCGTGTGCGTGATACTTCTTCGACACACGCACAGTCTTCTTGAACACCGGGTGACGGAGACGACGCTCCACTTTCACCACAATGGTCTTGTCATTCTTGTCGCTGACGACCTCACCCTGCAGGATGCGCTTTGGCATGTCTTGTCTCTCTTATTTCGCTGCAGTCGTGGGCACGTGCGCGGTCTTGAGGCGCGCAATGTCACGGCGGATCTGGCGGATGCGGTTCGTCTTTTCGAGCTGCCCCGAAGCGCGTTGGAAGCGCAGGTTCAACTGCTCTTTCCGAAGCTTCAGGATCTCGTCCTTCATTTGGTCATTGCTCAGGGCGCGAACGTCACTCATCTTCATGATTTAATCCTCCCTTATGCTTCGCCGAGACGCGCCACAAAGCGTGTCTTGATGGGCAATTTTGCAGCGGCGAGGCTGAGCGAAAGCTCGGCGACAGCGCGCGGCACGCCATCGATTTCAAACAACACGCGACCCGGCTTGACGCGAGCTGCCCAATATTCCGTCGAACCCTTGCCGGAACCCATGCGCACTTCGGCAGGCTTCTTCGACACAGGAACGTCAGGGAATACACGGATCCACACACGACCGGCACGCTTCATGCCACGGGCAAGTGCGCGACGTGCAGCTTCAATCTGGCGGGCTGTCAGACGATCAGGCTCAAGCGCCTTCAAGCCGAAGTTACCAAAATCAAGCGTGTTGCAGCTTGTTGATTTGCCGTGAATGCGGCCCTTGTGGGCTTTCCGGTATTTGGTTTTTTTAGGTTGTAACATGATTCAAATTCCTCGCATCCAGCTTATGCGTCGCGGCGCGGACGATGGCCTTGACCACCACCACCGCCACCTTCTTGTGACTCGTTAAAGCGTCGATCCTGGGCCATCGGATCATGTTCCATGATCTCGCCCTTGAAAATCCAGACCTTGACGCCGTTGGTGCCGTAAGCCGTGTGGGCCGTTGCAACACCGTAGTCAATGTCCGCACGCAAAGTATGCAGTGGAACGCGACCTTCACGGTACCATTCGGTACGTGCGATTTCGGCACCGCCCAGACGACCCGAACACGTAATCTTGATACCAAGTGCACCCATACGCTGCGCCGACTGAACAGCACGCTTCATGGCGCGACGGAACGCAACGCGGCGTTCCAGCTGTTGAGCAATATTGTCAGCAACCAGGTAGCTGTCAATTTCAGGCTTGCGCACTTCAACAATATTCAAATGCACTTCCGAACCCGTCATGCCAGCCACAGACTTGCGCAGTTTTTCGATATCTGCACCCTTCTTGCCAATCACAACGCCGGGACGGGCAGAGTAGATCGTAACACGGCACTTCTTGTGTGGACGTTCGATGATAACCTTCGACACGCCAGCCTGCTTGAGTTCCTTTTTCAGATACTCACGGATCGCAATGTCTTCATGCAGCAAGTTACCAAAATCACGGCTGTTGGCGTACCAACGTGAATCTGCCGTGCGGTTCACGCCAAGGCGAAAACCAATTGGGTTGATCTTTTGACCCATTATGCAGATTCCTTCTTTGCAGCGGCGTTTTCAGCGGCTGCGTTTTCGCGCACGATGATCGTCAGTTCGCTGAAAAACTTGTGAATGTGACCAACGCGACCGCGGGCATCCGGGAACCAACGCTTCATTACCAGGTTTTTTCCGGTCCAGGCTTCGGACACGACCAACTTGTTGATATCGAGGTCATGATTGTTTTCAGCGTTCGCAATCGCGGACTCCAAAGTCTTCTTCACATCCTTGGCAATACGGCGGCGCGAGAATGTCAAGTGGGCCAAAGCCTTGGCAACCTTCATGCCACGAATTTCCGTGACAACTTCATTCAGTTTGCGCGGGTTGATGCGAATGCTGCGCGTAATGGCCTTCGCCTCATTTTGAGGCAGGGCGCGAGGTGTTTTTGGCTTGCTCATGATTACTTGCCTGCCTTCTTGTCGCCGGCACTGTGGCCCTTGAATGTGCGTGTTGGTGCAAATTCACCGAGCTTGTGGCCAACCATTTCCTCGTTCACGTGAACGGGAATGAACTTGTTGCCGTTGTGCACCTGAAATGTCAGGCCAACAAACTGCGGCAGGATGGTGGAGCGGCGGCTCCAAGTCTTGATCGCCATGTTGCGTTGACCGCGTGCGGCCTCGGCTTTCTTCAAAATATACCCGTCTACAAACGGGCCTTTCCAAACGGAGCGTGTCATCTGTCGCTACCCTTACGTTTTCTTGGCTTTGTGGCGCGAACGAACGATCATCTTTGTCGTGCGCTTGTTTGTACGTGTCTTGTAACCCTTGGTGGGCTTTCCCCAAGGTGTAGCCCAATGCTTGCCACCGTTGGTACGTCCACCGTTTGGATGGTCAACAGGGTTCCGGGCGATACCGCGGGAAACAGGGCGAGCTCCCTTCCAGCGTGAACGACCAGCCTTGCCCACAACTTCGTTCATGTGGTCAGGGTTCGAAACTGCACCGATCGAAGCCATTGCAATGGCAGGAACCATGCGGGTTTCGCCGGACTTCAACTTGATGATGACGAAAGCACCATCACGTCCGGCAACCATCACATAGGTGCCAGCTGAACGCGCAAGCGAACCACCAGAGCCCGGTTTGATTTCTACGTTGTGCACAATCGTGCCAACAGGAACCGAGCCGATCGGCATGGCATTGCCAGGCTTCACGTCGACAACTTGACCGGAAACAACTGAGTCACCAACAGCCAGACGTTGGGGCGCCAGAATATAGGACTGGGTGCCATCCGTGTATTTGATCAGCGCGATGAAAGCCGTGCGGTTTGGATCATATTCCAGACGCTCGACAACAGCAGGCATGTCATGCTTGGTGCGCTTGAAGTCAATGATGCGATAAGAAATCTTGTGACCACCACCGATGCGGCGTGACGTGATGCGACCCGTGTTGCCACGACCGCCGGATTTCGAAAGACCTTCGGTCAAAGCCTTAACAGGCTTGCCCTTGAACAGACCGGAGCGGTCCACCTGAATAAGGTGGCGGCGGCCCGCGCTTGTGGGATTGAATGTTTTAAGTGCCATATCCGACCCCTACCCTCAGAGACCCGTTGTCACGTCAAGGCGTTCGCCTTCGACGAGAGTCACGTAAGCTTTTTTCTTGTCGCTCAGCAAAACCGTGCGGCCTTTGAATGCGCGCTTCTTTCCCTTGCGGACGAGCGTGTTCACAGCCTTGACCTTCACACCGAACAGACCTTCAACCGCAGCCTTGATTTGTGGCTTCGTTGCATTAGGCGCAACATTGAACACGATTGTGTTTGATGCGGAAACCATAGTGCTCTTCTCGGTGATGGCCGGAGAGATGATGGTGTTGTAATAAATTTCTTTGCTCATTTGAACCGCGCCTCCAGCGCTTCCAAAGCGGCCCTCGTCAACACCAGGTTCTTGCGACGCAAGATGTCGTAGACGTTGATGCCTTGGATTGGCAGCACATCAATGTTTGGAACATTGCGCGCAGCATTGGCGAAACCTTCATTCAGCGTTGCGCCGTCAATGATGAGCGCATTAACAAGGCCCATCTTCTCAAACGCCGCTTTGATATTTTTTGTCTTTTCAAAACCATCAGCCTTGTCGACGATGATGATTTCCATAGCCTTCGCCTTCGAAGACAGCGCGTGACGCAAACCAAGCGCACGAACCTTCTTGTTCAATGACGTCTCGTGACTGCGGAAACGCGGACCGAAAGCCTTGCCGCCGCCGACAAAAATACCAGCCTTGCGCGAACCGTGACGGGCACCGCCGCCACCCTTTTGCTTGCCGAATTTTGCCGTCGTGCGGTTGATTTCGCCGCGCGACTTGGCTTGGTGTGTACCCTGCTGGCGCTTGTTAAGCTGCCACTGAACCACACGGTGAATAATGTCAGCGCGCGGATCAAGCCCGAAAATAGCCTCGTTCAGATCAATTGAACCAGCATTGCCGGCTTCAAAATTTGTTACATCGAGTTTCATGTCTGGTCACTCACTTGAGCTGGCGCTTCTGCAGCAGCCTTGAAGGCACCTGGCTTTGGAGCGCCGTCCGGAAGCTTGCGCTTCACAGCATCACGTACCGATACCCAACCACCAGGAGCGCCCGGTACTGAACCCTTGAGAAGGATCAACCCGCGTTCAACGTCGGTGCGAACAACAACGACATTTTGCGTGGTGACAGTTTCAACGCCAAGGTGACCTGGCATTTTTTTGTTCTTGAAAACCTTGCCAGGATCCTGACGGTTACCCGTCGAACCGATGGAACGATGGCTCACAGACACACCGTGTGTGGCGCGCAGACCAGAGAAGTTCCAGCGCTTGATACCGCCCTGAAAACCCTTACCCTTGGAGGTACCGGTCACGTCGACGAACTGGCCGGCAACAAAGTGGTCAGCCGTCACTTCTGCACCAACTGGCATGGCCATGTCAGCGCTGATACGGAATTCCTGAAGCTTGCGCTTCGGTTCCACGCCAGCCTTGGCAAAGTGACCGCGCTCGGCTTTCGTCAAGCGCTTGATCTTGGGTGTGGC
>JANMEM010000292.1:0-2221 GCA_031376985.1 Hyphomicrobiales bacterium | reverse complement strand
GGGTGCAGAAACCACTTGGCTTGATGACAAGCGATACACGGGTGACCGTGAGCTGGAGAACCCTTTGGCCGCCGTGCAGATGGGTTTGATCTATGTGAATCCTGAAGGACCAAACGGCAATCCTGATCCATTGAAGTCAGCGCGGGACATTCGCGAAACTTTTGCCCGCATGGCGATGGATGATACGGAAACAGTCGCGCTGGTGGCGGGTGGTCATACCTTCGGCATGACACATGGTGCGGGTGATGCGAAGCTTGTCGGTGCGGAGCCTGAAGGTGGTGCATTGGAAGCACAGGGTCTTGGCTGGCTCAGCAAGTTCGGCAGTGGTGTTGGTGGTGATACAATTTCAAGCGGATTGCATGGTGCTTGGACACCGACTCCGACCACTTGGGATATGAGTTATTTTGACGTGTTGTTTGGATATGAGTGGGAGCTTGGTCGCAGCCCGGCTGGTGCGCAGCAGTGGCATGCCAAAGATTTGGCGGAAAAGGACATGGCACCGCATCCGGCGGATGCATCGAAAAAAGTGCCGATCATGATGTCCACCGCTGACATGGCGATGCGCATGGACCCGGCTTATGAAAAAGTCTCGCGTGACTTTCACGCCAATCCGGACAAGTTCGCGGATGCCTTTGCCCGTGCCTGGTTCAAGCTGACGCATCGGGATATGGGGCCGAAGGTGCGCTACCTTGGACCTGACGTGCCGAAAGGTGATCTGATCTGGCAAGACCCGGTTCCTGCACCGATGTATCCGCTGATTGGTGCGGAGGAGATTGCGGAACTCAAGTCGAAGATTGCGGCTTCAGGATTGTCCACCGCAGAACTGGTGCAGACGGCCTGGGCTTCGGCGTCCACATTCCGCGGTTCAGACAAGCGGGGCGGCGCCAATGGGGCGCGTATTCGCTTGGCACCGCAGAAGGATTGGGAGGCCAACCAGCCTGCACAGTTGGCGAAAGTTCTGGGTGTGCTTGAAGGCATTCACTCGGCTTTCAATGCGGGCAAAGTGAAAGTGTCACTGGCTGATCTGATTGTGCTGGGTGGCTGTGTCGGTGTTGAGCAGGCGGCAAAAGCGGGTGGTCATGATGTAACGGTTCCCTTTGCGCCGGGCCGCACGGATGCAACGCAGGAACAGACGGATGTTGAGTCTTTCGCGGTGCTGGAGCCTGTGGCTGATGGTTTCCGGAATTATCTCAAGACAGAATATTCAGTCTCGGCGGAAGAATTGTTGGTCGACAAGGCACAGCTGCTGACTCTGACCGCGCCTGAGATGACGGTGCTTGTAGGTGGTCTTCGCGTGATTGGCGGGAACCACGGCGGCGCACAGCACGGCGTGTTCACCAAGCGCCTTGGTGCCTTGACCACGGATTTCTTTGTCAACCTGTTGGGCATGGATACGGTGTGGACATCGACTTCAAAGGACGAAAGCAGTTTTGAAGGCCGTGACCGGAAGTCCGCTGCAGTGAAGTGGACGGGGACACGGGTTGATTTGCTGTTCGGATCGAACTCGCAGTTGCGGGCACTTGCTGAGGTTTATGCGCAGGCTGATTCGCAGAAGGCTTTTGTGGATGCCTTTGTGAAAGCCTGGACCAAGGTGATGAACGCGGACCGGTTTGATCTCTGAGAGGTATTCCCTCATCCGCTCTGTCGGGCACCTTCTCCCGTTTTTTCTAACGGGAGAAGGTGGCCGAAGGCCGGTTGAGGGACGGCTTACTCTTCGCTCAACAGCACCTTGTGAATAATTGCGCCGATGATTGCGCCCGCGATTGGCGCGAAGATGAACAGCCACAATTGTTGCAATGCCCAGCCATCCGCGAACAACGCGACGCCCAACGAGCGGGCGGGGTTTACTGATGTGTTGGTGACGGGAATTGATACGAGGTGGATGAGCGTCAAGGCCAAGCCGATGGCGATGGGTGCGAAGCCTGCTGCGGCTTTCTTGGCGGTGGCACCGAGAATAACGATCAGAAAACCTGCTGTCATCACCAGTTCAGTCAACAGCGCTGCAAACAGCGAGAACTTGCCTGGCGAATGTTCGCCGTAACCGTTTGATGCAAAGCCACCCACTGTTGTGACATCAGCCTTGCCTGTGGCAATAAGGTAGAGAACGAAAGCACCGGCAATGCCGCCAGCGCATTGTGCGGCGACATAGCCTGGAAGTTCGCTCCAGCTGAAGCGTCCCGCCGCCGCGAGGCCGACTGATACGGCAGGATTAAAGTGGCCG
>JANMEM010000541.1:0-2661 GCA_031376985.1 Hyphomicrobiales bacterium | reverse complement strand
GAAATACAAACTCATTATTGATGATTTCGGTGGCTGGGCGCTTTTCCAGGAACTGCTGCAAACACTGTCCGTCATTGCCCAACGTCACGACACCGATATTGCAACGATTGCAAGTGCTGCAGTTCTGGCACGTCCCGGTGTATCGGCTGTTATCGTGGGCGCACGTAACCGCTCGCATCTCGCCGCCAATTTGAAAATTGCCGAAGTGTGTCTTGAGCAACAAGATCATGATGCGATTGAAGCCGTTCTAGCCAAATCAAACCAACTGGCGGGTGATCTTTATGCTCTGGAGCGTGACGTCACAGGTCGTCATGGCTCAATCATGAAATATAACCTCAACAGCAAGGTGAAGGACAAGAAAACCTGAGACGCCGTCTAGCAAATTTATTTTCAACGAAATGGCCGGACTTTTTCGGCATTACACAGGGAAGGAATGAACAATGAAGAAACTGTTTTTGACCGCCGCACTTCTGGGGCTGGTGGCTGGCTCTGCCAGCTTTGCCAATGCCGCCGATTGCACAATCACAATTGGCCTCGACCTTGAATTGACGGGTGAAGCTGGTGCCTATGGCCAGGCTGGTGCCAAGTCTGTTGAAATGGCCCTCAGGGACTTCAACGCAGCAGGTGGTGCCAATGGCTGCGCAATCGTCACAGACACGCGTGACAGCCAGACCCAGGGCAGCGTTGCGGTTGATCAGGCGACGCAACTTGTCAACGTGAAGAAAGTGCCATTGATCATCGGCGGTATCATTTCGCCCATGTCACTGGCCATCCTCACATCTGTCACTGGTCCTGCTGGCATCCCACAAATTTCGCCCGCATCGTCTTCGCCAACCCTCACAGCTCTAGGTCGCGACGGCAAGACCAATGGCGTGTTCTTCCGCACCATCACGTCTGATGCCCTGCAAGGTACGGCGGCTGCCAAATATGCTCTCGACAAGGGCCTCAAGAAGATTGCCATCGTCCACGTCAACAATGATTTTGGTGTGAATCTCGAAAAGGAATTTGAGACAGCTTATAAAAAGCTGGGCGGCACGATTACATCTGTCACGGCCTATAACGAGAAACAGTCAAGCTACGCCTCTGAAGCAACGGCTGCCATGAAGGATTCACCGGAAGCCCTCTATCTCATCAGCTATCCTGTCGATGGCGCAACCATCGCCCGCGCCTGGATTTCCGGTGGTGGCCCAGCCAAGTTCCTGTTGAACGACGGTATGAACTCTGAAGATTTCATCAAGGCTGTTGGAGCACAGTATCTCAACGAGGCCTATGGCACGTCTTCAGGCACCGCTGAAACGGCCTCCACCAAATATTTCTACAGCAACTACGAGGCGTTTTCCGGTGGCATCAAGCCTGATGCACCAGCCGCCGACCGCTCCTATGATGCTGGTGCTATTGCGGCGCTGGCCATTGCCATTGCCGGCAAGCCTGACCCGGCTGCCATCAAGGCCGCTATACCAAAAGTCGTGGCCGCCGATGGTACCCCGATTCATGCCGGCAAGGACGAGTTTGTCAAAGCCTTGGGCTTGATCAAGGAGGGCAAGCCCATCCGCTACGAAGGCGTCATTGGCCCAATCTCGTTTGACCAATACGGTGACATCACCGGGCCTTTCCGCCTGTGGCAAATTCAGGAAGGTCAGGTCAAGACGGTTGGCGAGATGAGCGTTGATGAGGTCAACACGATCAAGGCTTCGATCAACTAATCAGTTGAATCACAAAGTCGGACTCCGCGGTGGCCGAATCCACCGCGGACTGTCAGCAGGCCACATGCCTCACTTGATGACAAAATGACTCCCACTCACGGTTTGCGCTTTGATGGCTTCAAAGTCCCAGGCGATGCCCAGTCCCGCATCGTTTGACGGAATGGCGTGACCTGCCTCGATCTGCATCGGCGCTGTCGTGAGTGGATCAAGCTGCGGGATATATTCAACCCAGCGCGCGTTTGGAACCGCAGCGCACAGCGACACATGCAGTTCCATCAGGAAGTGCGGGCACACTGGAACATTGAAACATTCCGCCATATGCGCCACCTTCAACCACGGAGTGATGCCGCCCACCCGCGCCACGTCCACCTGCACAATGGAGCAGGCCCCCTGTTGCAGATATTCCCGGAAGTGCAGATGACTGTACAGGCTCTCACCTACGGCCACCGGTAAGGTAGTGCTTTGTGACAGCCGCACATGCCCCATCAGGTCATCAGCCGTCATCGGTTCTTCGAGCCAGGCAATATCAAGCGGGGTCAGGCAGCGGGCGCGGCGAATGGCTTCATCCACGGTAAATCGCTGGTTGGCATCCGTCATGATTTCAAAGGCGGGGCCAACAGCCTTGCGCACGGCTTCGAGCCGCGCCACGTCCTCAGACACATGGGGAAGCCCGATCTTGATTTTCGATCCACCAAAACCACGCGCCTTCGCCTCCAGTGCATCATCTACCAGTGCAGCCGTTTCAATATGCAACCAGCCACCCTCAGTCGTATAGAGCGGTATGCGGGTTTGAGCGCCCCCGGCCATGCGGTGCAAAGGCTCGCCATGGCGGCGGCATTTCAAGTCCCAAAGGGCCGTGTCAATTGCGGCCAGCGCCAGCGACGTGATGGCACCCACCGACGTGGCATGTGTGAGAAACAAAAGATCGCGCCAGATGCGCTCAATCTCTGACGCCTCG
>JANMEM010000533.1:0-16587 GCA_031376985.1 Hyphomicrobiales bacterium | reverse complement strand
CGTACGTTGGCGCGCACAGAAACATTCATGCCGATGAAGCCAGCGAGGCCAGACAAAAGAGCGCCAATGGCGAAGCCACCCGCAGCAAACTTGCCGAGCAGTAGCCAGGTGAGAATGAAAATTGCCACGCCGACATAAGCGATTGTGGTGTATTGACGCTTCAAATAAGCTGATGCGCCCTCGCGCACGAGGCCGGAGATTTCTTGCATACGGGCAGAACCAGCGTCAGCAGCCAACAGGCTGCGCGTGGTCACAATGCCGTACACGATGGACAACGCGCCCGCGAGCACGATCAACCAGAGTGTGGAATACATATCTTGATCCTTGAGTTTACAGTTGGCCCGAACCCCGCTGTTGGCCGCGTCGTGAACTCAAGATCACGGAATCGCGCTTCCCTGCCAAAGGGCTCAGTAATGCTCGCGGTATGCCAAACAACTGCCACAAATTCAATGGGAGAAACGCATCATCTTGCATGAGTATATGAGGTGCGTAACGCAGAAAACTGATGTGTTTACACCGCGACGTGCTTAGGCTGCAACGCCAACCAGCCCAACATTGCCAATGCAATTGCAGCCGGCGGGAAAATCGCCAAGGGAACCGCAGCCCAGCCCCAATCGGCCAGAATCACACCAGAACTCGATGAGGCAATGACCATCAGAAGAGATATTCCGAAGTCATTGGCTGCCTGAACCTTGCCACGTTCTGACGGACGATAGGTATCGGTGAGCATTGTCGTGCCGCCAATAAAACCAAAGTTCCAGCCGAGACCTAAAATTATCAGTGCGACGGCAAAGTGTCCAAAGCTGATTCCTGCCAATCCCGCTCCAGCAGCCCCCATCAACATCACTATGCCTAGCGCCGTGATCTTCTCGGCTCCGAATGTCTTGATCAATTGCCCTGTGAAGAAGCTTGGCACAAACATGGCGAGCACGTGCCATTGTATCACCCAGCTCGCATCACCTTTGGTAAAGCCACAGCCGATCATGGCAACAGGTGCTGCTGTCATCATCAGGTTCATAAGACTATAGGACACCATCGCAGCGGCCATGGCGACGAGCATTTTGGGTTGACGCAAAAGTTCAGACCAAGGCCTTGCTACACCGCCCAAAGTTGTTGCCGCAAGTTTTGGAATGTTGAGTTGGGACACCACGGCAATGTTGACCAGGGCCAAGACAACGGCAGCGGCATAAGAACCCGCGAAGATGTGCAGCGGTATCAGTTCGCTGGTATAATTCGATATCACCGTGCCACCGATGGCAGCAACAACGCCCCCTGTCAGCACCCACGATATTGCGATTGATTTGCTGTTGTCGTCAGCGGCCTCAGCAGCGGCAAAACGGTAGAAGCCCGAAGTTGCCTGAAATACGCCTTGCAATGCAGTTGCGAAACAAAAGGCCGCAAAGTTACTCGTGATGATCGCCCACACCGCGAGTGCGGCACCTAAAATACTGACTCCGGCGCCCATCAAAAAAATCGGCTTTCGTCCCAAGCGTTGCATCAGCAATGATGCAGGTATGGTCGTGAACATGGCACCCAAAACAAATGTTGTAACAGGCAAAGTGGCCCAAGCGGGCGACGGTGCAATGTTAAGGCCCACCAGTCCGGCGGTGGCAAACACCGTGATAATGCAGGACGAATAAAGCGCTTGTGCAACAGCCAGCAGAAGAATGGTGCGCTTGGAATCGGTCATGCTTTAAACTCTTCCGGCCTGCGTTGACGTGCCAGTGTGTTCAACGCTCCGTTTACAAAGCGAGGTTCATCACCATCTTCGAAAAAGGCTGAGGCCACATCGACATATTCGTTCAGCGCCACTTTGGCGGGAACATTGTCTTTGAAGAAAATTTCAAATGCGGCGCAGCGGATGATGGCGCGAACAGTTGCATCGAGGCGATGCAGTGGCCAGTCCTTGTCGAGCACTCTGTCAATGGCAGGATCGAGCAGGGTTTGTTCGCGCACCGCACCTTCAACAACTTCCCGCAGATGTTTGAAATCGGCCTGACCGGTTTCTCCGTTTTCAAAATTATCCCCTGTAACGCGGGACGAAAACTGCGCCAGGGTTTCGCCCAGATCGGCACCACCAATATCCAATTGATACATGGCTTGCACCGCACCCAGTCGAGCGGCAGAACGGGCGGTCGGCGGGCGGCGAGGCGATGTCATAGACGAAAAACTTTCAATCAGCATTAGGCGCAGCACAGATAGCGGGGTTGATCAATCAAGACAATGAGGGACTTGCACCAAATTCCACACGGGCCTATGTGAAAAGCGTTGGCAATTTCGCCAGCTTTATTCTCAGGGCGGGGTGTAATTCCCCACCGGCGGTATAGCCCGCGAGCGGCCTTGGCGAAATCCTTGGTGTCAGCAGATCAGGTGTAACTCCTGGGCCGACGGTATAGTCCGGATGAAAGAGAATGGGACAGACGATTTGTGAAACACGCTTGGGCGTGTTCCGCTGCTTTTGCTCATGTCGTCCTGATTCATGTTTTGAAGAAAGGATTTTGACATGAATCAGTTACCCCAAAACCGCGCCTATCTGGGTGCAGCATTTATGGTGTTGGCCGGCATCACCTTTGCCGTCATCAACGCCATCACCTTTAAAGTGACCTCACCTGCCAACTTCGGCGGCCTAGGCTTTAGGCCGCAGTCCGACACCTTCTGGCAATATGCCATCGCGTTGGTGATCTCCCTGCCCTTTTTGTGGCGGGCAGGTGGCCTTTCGTTCAAAACCAGGCAGCCCATTCCTCACATCATCCGTGTGGTGTTGTCTGCCGCGGGTTTGCAGGCTTTCGTCATTGCCTTTTCAAAAGGAGTACCGGTCTGGCAGGTCGTGGCGTTGACGATGACTGCACCATTTTTTGTTCTTATCGGTGCAAAATTCTTCCTGGGTGAAAATGTTACATTGAACCGCTGGATAGCCTCATTCGTTGGGTTTATTGGCGCACTGATTGTCACCAATCCGTGGTCGGAGCAGTTCAACATCTATTGGCTCTTGCCGGTGGTTGCCGCCATCTTGTGGGGTGCTGCATCATTGCTGACAAAGTATCTGTCACGTACAGAATCTCCTGAAAGCCTCACCACTTGGTTGCTGCTTTTGTTGACTCCGATCAATTTGTTTTGGTCCGTCGGTGCTGGCTTTGAAGTTCCCACAGGTAACATTCTGTGGCTCATCGTCATCGGCGGCTTCCTGGTGTTTGTTGCGCAATACTTTCTGTCGAAGTCTTACGCCTCAGCTGATGCGAATTTTGTGCAGCCCTTCGACGATTTGAAATTGATCAGCAATGTTCTGGTCTATGGCATCTTCTTTGGATATTGGCCCACAGGCTATATCTGGGTTGGCCTCGCCATGATCATGGCTGCTTCAATTTTTCTGTTAATGCAGGAAAGCCGCAAAAATACTGGTGGCCTGAAAATGGCTTGACCTTTCACCAACTTGGCTTGCACTTGGCCTTGAGGCCAGGTGCAGGTTTTACTTTCCCCTTCTTGCTCCATTGCCCCACGTTTCCGGATTTCATGCGGTTAAAGTCGAAGCGCGCCATTTCGCTGTCGTTGAACTTCCAACCCTTGCAAAATGTGGTGTGCTGCTGCACCAGACTCCAGTTCCCACTGGCCTGAAATTCTTTCGATTGTGGCCAGCCTGTAGACATGGCCAGCCAGCAATGTTCCGCCAGTTTTTTGCTCAGCAAATGTTTGCAGACCATACCGCTGCCATAGGCGCCGATGTGGTAACGGCCGTCAGCTTTGAACACCCGATTGAGTTCAGTGAAGTAATGATCGACAAATGGAATAATGTCGCTGGCATTCACTTCTGTTGCTGCTTTGCCAAAGGCATTGCGATGATAGTGGCGAAAACGCTCGTAGAATTTCAAATGTTTGCGGAATGAAGGATCAGCTTTCAAAAGACGTGCACGCCGCGCTGCTGATGCACCGTTGCCTTTGTTGATGCCCCATTCGAAAACCGCATCCTTGATGGTTTGGTCAACTCCGTCCACAGCAAAATAGATCGCTGATCCCGGCGGTTGCCCGTTGGCCGCAGCCAATGCCATGGCTTCGTTTGCATCCTTTGCACCGCGGCTCTTGTCGAGAAAGGTTTCGGGATCGGAGTTTTCATGTTGAAAGATCGTGAGGATGCTGAAACCCGCAGCGATGATGGCGTCTGACTCTTTTGGGAAAAGCGATTTGCACGTCGTGTCTGCATCGACCCAATCATAATAACGGGCGATGGTTTTGACACCGATGGCTTTTAAGCCCTCGAGCCCGCTTCGACCGCTGACTGTTTTAATTGTTGTCACCGGTTGTGAAAGATCAACCGCCGGAAATTCCCTGTGTGTGTTGCAAGTGGGCGCAGCAGCGACTGCGCAATGCGAAGCTGCCACCAACATCGCCGCGAAGACAATCTGCTTGTCTATAAACATCGTCAATCCATCCCCCCGGACAAAATGCACCAGCCGTCGCTGACGTCAGGAGAGATAATCGCGATGTCATAGCTGAGTCAAATCACCCTACCCGTTCTCACCGTCATCGGTATTCAACTCGCCGATAATTTCCTCAAAATCCTTGGCCTCGCGGAAGTTCTTGTAGACTGAGGCAAAGCGCACATAGGCCACATCGTCAAGGTTGCGCAGGCCTTCCATGACAAGTTCACCCACCTGTTCGGATTTGATTTCGCTTTCACCGAGGCTTTCTAGTTGCCGCACAATGCCCGAGACCATGCGTTCGACGCGCTCAGCGTCAACAGGGCGTTTGCGCAGTGCCACGGAAACCGATCGTGCAAGCTTGTCGCGATCAAACGGGGTGCGGCGGCCAGAACGCTTGACCACCATCAGTTCACGCAGTTGCACCCGCTCAAATGTGGTGAAGCGGCCACCACAATCCACGCAAACGCGACGGCGACGGATGGCCGAATTGTCTTCTGTCGCGCGGGAGTCTTTTACCTGCGTATCGGCATTGCTACAGAATGGACAGCGCACTGTCGCCTCACCTCAACCGTAGATCGGGAATTTTTTGGTGAGCGCCAGCACTTTGCCTTTCACCGCCTTCTCGACCTTGGCATTTCCAGACTCGCCATTTTTTGACAGTCCATCCAAAACTTCAATGATCAGATTGCCAACCGCGCGGAATTCGGCTTCGCCGAAGCCACGTGTTGTTCCTGCCGGAGTTCCGAGGCGAATGCCGGAGGTGACCATAAAGGGGGCCGGATCAAACGGAATGCCATTTTTGTTGCATGTTATGTAAGCGCGACCCAATGCCTTTTCGGCATCTTTGCCGGAAATTCCCTTTTTGCGGAGATCCACCAACATGAGGTGAGTATCTGTGCCACCACTGGTGATGTCGCAGCCACCTTCCATCATAGTCTCGGAAAGGGCCTTTGCATTTTTTACAACTTGCGCCGCATATTTTTTGAACGCAGGTTTCAGCGCTTCACCAAATGCAACCGCCTTGGCCGCGATCACATGCTCGAGAGGGCCTCCGATCAGGCCAGGGAACATGGCTGAATTCAGTTTTTTGCCAAGCTCTTCATCGTTCGACAATATCAATCCACCGCGTGGTCCGCGCAGAGTTTTGTGCGTTGTCGTGGTGACGACGTGAGCATGATCAACCGGATTTGGATGGGCGTGGCCTGCCACAAGCCCAGCAAAATGTGCCATGTCCACGAACAAAAAAGCGCCCACACTGTTGGCAATTTCGCGGAAACGCTTGAAATCGATGATCCGCGAATAAGCCGAGCCACCAGCGATGATCAACTTGGGCTTCACTTCAAGAGCCTGTTTGGCCAACGCGTCGTAGTCAATTTGATGGTTGTCTTCGCGCACCTTGTAAGGAGCGACCTTGAACCACTTGCCGGATTGGTTGACGGGTGAACCATGGGTGAGATGCCCGCCGCAAGCCAAGTCCAATCCCATGAACGTGTCACCGGGTTGCAGCAACGCAAAGAATACAGCCTGGTTTGCCGTAGCGCCCGAATGAGCCTGGACGTTAGCGAATTTCGCATTGAACAGTTGCTTGGCCCGGTCGATGGCGAGTTGCTCAGAAATATCGACATACTGGCAACCCCCATAATAGCGGCGGCCCGGATAGCCTTCCGCATATTTGTTGGTCATCACCGAACCTTGGGCTTCTAGCACAGCGCGGGAGACAATGTTCTCCGAAGCGATGAGCTCAATCTCATTCTGCTGACGCAATAGTTCCGACTGAATGGCTTTTGCGATTTTGGGGTCGGCCTTGGCCAGCTTGTCTTTGAAGAAGCCTGGGAACAGCGGTTTGGCTTTCTTTCCCTTGGTCTTGGCCGAGGTTTTTTTCTTCGCTGCAATTTTCGCCATGGGAATCTCCAAAACAAATGGGAGACTGCTCTATACAGACTCCCATTGTTGGGTCCAGATGCAAGATGGCACAGGGTCGCTAAGGCGTTGCAACAACTTTCTTGACGTCAGGCTTTTTGATTACGGGAGGTTTACACGCAGGAGCTTTACCCGTCGCGTCAGGCGCACAGGAATTGGCTAATTTCTTGGCTGTCTCCGGCCTTTTTACCGCATCAACGATTGGCTTCTTTGCCAAGGCATTCGGCTTCAAAGCAACGGCCACAACTGGCTTTGTAAGGATTTTAGGGTCGGCAACTGCAACTTTCTTTCCTGATTTTTCATCCAATTTATTGGCAGATTTCACCTTGTCTTTCGGCACGGTGACAGCGACAGTTGCACCTATCTTCTTGCCTCCGACCTTCTTTTTCGTCTTCTTTTCAGTCAGATCTGCGGAGTTTTTACCATTTTGCTTTTGCTCTTTCCGGTATGATGCCCAGTCAAACAAACCGGGAGTGTCTTTCCCACGAACAACTTTCTTTCTGTCACCCGGCTTTACAACCACTGTGCCTTGTGGGCCGTCATTTGAATTTTTGAAACCGAAGGGTAGTTTCCGCGAAGAGGGTACAGCCACGCCATCCACACTGTCAGTATTGCTAAACAGCCCTTTACCAGATCTTCGCTTTGCTGGCTTGCCAATGCGTGAACCAAAAAGCCCAAAGCCTTCGGCCTCGGCAGCTTCAACAGCTGCGGCTTTACGTTCGACAGGTTTCAATACGAAACGTTGTCCGTCTGCGCTTAACTCGCCTTCAGGCAAGGGTTGACCAACAGTAAAACCTGTGCCGTCAAGGCCATAAACATCGCGGCGGAAGGCCACTGTGTTGCCCACCGGCCATGCCGTCAGATAAGTCACACGCAGTTGCGGCGGTGTTGTCAGTTTGACGTCACGGCGTTCCAAAGTTTCGGCCAATGCTGCAATTTCAGGCCCACCAATGCCGTCTTGGCCATTGAGGATCCACTCCGTCAACAGTTCGACTTTTTCAACACGCACACACCCCGAACTAAAGAGTCGTTCTCCGGAATTGAACAATTGCTTTTCTGGCGTGTCATGCAAATAGATGCCGAATGGACTGGAAAAATTGATTTTTGCCGTTGCCATGGCGCTTTTTGGGCCTGGTTCTTGGCGGAAGTGATAATTGTCTGCAACAGCATTGCTCCAGTTAACCGAGTCCGGATCAATTTCGGGTCCGCCCACCCCTTGGAAGACACGCATATTCATGTCTGTCAGCAAACGTGTGCCCGACCGAAGTTTTGGAATGATGTCATTTTCCACAATTGAAACTGGTGCGTTCCAATAGGGATTAAAATTGATGTCGGCCAACGCAGTCATTACGACCGGCGTGGGACGTTCCGGCCTGCCGACTATGGCATTGTGGCGCGAGAAGACGCGGCCATTACTTACTGTTTCAATTTGCTGGGATGGCACATTGACGACCAGATAGCGGTCACCCAAATCCTGGGCATAGGTTTCCAGACGCGCCACATTCGCTTGCATCGTGCGGATGCGTTCAGCGACGGGAACATTCATAGCCACGAGTGTCGGACCATCCACCAAACCCGTTGCGGCCAGACCCATATTGCGTTGAAACCGCGTTACGCCATCAACTGTCGCACTTGTGACGCGATCAATGTATTGCGGGTCCACCGCTTCTTTGCGCACATATCCATCCATGAACAGACGGCGGTTCAGAGCAGCGACACCTTTATTCTGTGCGCCCTTTTTATAGGTGCCTTTGGGAACATTTGGAAACCCCCCATTGGCTTCAATGTCCGCATAACGTGCCATGGCGGCTTTCAGCGCTTCTGCACTGCTCTCCGAAAGCATGGGAATCGTGTTTTTTGAGGAAACAATTTCGGTTTCCGTCGTTACCTTGCCAGCAACCACAGCAGGGTGTAGCGGATTGGCCTTCGCCTTTTTACCGAAAACAGGTTGGTTTTCACTGTTTTCGGCGAGCGCAGAGTTGGCGACCACATAAATCGGAAGCACCAAAAGTGACGCTGCAAGCAAACCGCTGCCGAACCGTGAAAGCATGCCAAAACCCATTGTAAGCCCCAATCTATCTGCCAACCTCGACAAGAACGCGCTTGCCGTCTTTTAGTTCTCTAACAGCGCACAACTGTTTCGTCAAAAACAGCTTTCGCATGACCGAATCCGGCCTGATTAAGGCCAGACAACAAATTCGTGCGGCAGGAAAAGGACAGTCAACACAATTTGCTGCGGTGCGGCATATCGGCAACAGCAAACCCCGCCACGGACATGCCGTAACGGGGCTTTCGCAGGGTATTTTCAGTTTTTAAAGGCGATAGAGAATTTGGTCAGTCCAATAGCGTTCCAGACGGGTCAATGCCTTGTTCATGCGGTCGAACTCTTCAACCGAGAAACCAACCACTTCCTCAATGGCTTGCAATTGGCGATTGTACATCGAGTCCACCCGTGCCCGAATGGCCGATCCTTTTGGCGTCAGACTGACACGCACAGAGCGCTTGTCAGCATTTGAACGCTCGTGGTTTACATAACCTGCCTCAACCAGCTTCTTGAGGTTATAAGACACGTTGGAGCCTTGATAGTGACCGCGGGTCTTCAACTCGCCAGCAGTCAGTTCAGCATCAGAGATGTTGAACAGCAACAAGGCTTGTACCGGGTTCACTTCTTTTTCGCCGGATCGTTCAAAGTCATCCTTGATCACATCGAGCAATCGGCGGTGCAGACGCTCAATCAGTGTCAGCGCTTCCATGTAACGGTTTTTTATGTTTTGTCGTTTGGCTTCAACAGGTTGCAAAGCCACCTGAGTCATCACCTGAGTATTCATTTGACCACCTATCCCTTTGTTTTTTTGGAGGCGGCTTCTTTTGATGTCCGCTCTCTCGATGACCACAACCTACGCGACGGGATTTAAGGTGAACTGAAGAGTCTCGGTAAATTTGGTCTTATATTTTCGCTATTTTGTACTGATTTAGCGGACAGTTTATGGAGTCTTGTTTTCCTATATTAATCGAATGTGACTGATGTCCTGAGAGATTTAAACAAAATAAAGGACCGCAAGCTGGACTGGCGGTCCTTCGGAGATTTCTGAATTCGATAAAATCAACCGCAGGATTTGGCTCCGGCGCGGGATTGGGCGGCACGTAACATGTTACGCACATCACCCGGACGATTGTTTGCAATGGCCTGCTGGTGGTTGATCAGCACCGTTTGATAAAGACGGCTGATACCGGCAGGACTCATTGTTCCGCATCGGCTTGCCACATAGTATTTTTCTGCAACCGCAGCATAACCGCTCAGGCCTTTGACGGGTTTGACGACTTTTACGGCTTTTTCAAATTTGACGCTGGCAGCTTTTACTTTTGCCTTTTGCAACTGTTGTGGTTTTGCGAGGACCAAAGGCTTTTTGGTTTGAAGTGCTGGTTCTGGCTCTGCGATCGCAATTGCGTTGGCAACTGGCGCAGTATCCGCAACTATCGGTGCAGACGGTGTTTTTGCTTCCTTAATTTGTGCTGCAACTGCCGCATTTGCGGCAGCGAGCACGTCATTCACCAGTTTGTTGGCAGTGGCGTCGCAAACTGCAGTTTTGCCATCTGCCCTACCGCCCAATATTGCTTTACGGGCAACAGACACCGAAGCCTTTTCAGCGAGAGAAATTTCTGCGCGAGCCACAAAGTCCCTCAACGCCTGCGATTGGTCTTTTGGAAGAACGGAGCATTTCACATCAATGGCTTGGGATTTCGCCAACAGCGCTGTGGCCTCAGCCGGGTTCATGTTTGCGGCTTGCGCCATTGAAAGTGAATTGGTCAGCTGAGTTGCACATATCAGAAGTGGAAGAGATATAAAAATACGGCGAAAGCGCATGACGTAAAGTTCCTGATCAGTTCGAGTGTTTCACAATTCCCACACCGAGAGTTAAGATCATTAAAATTTTAAGTATTCCCCGAAACCTATGGTTAAAAATTTGTGGACGATTTCACTTCGGGGTGGCGCGGCAAAAGATCGGCTATCGCATTTGGAATTGGTGCTGCTAAAACAGTTTTATGTCACAGGCCGCCTATCCCACTCTTCGCATGCGCCGCAATCGCAAAAGCCCTTGGGCTAGGGCACTCGTGCGTGAAAACACCCTTAATGTGGGTGATCTGATATGGCCGTTGTTTGTCATCGAGGGCAACAACCGCAGCGAAGCGGTGGCTTCCATGCCCGGTGTGTCGCGCTGGTCGGTGGATTTGTTGATGAAGCAGGCTGAGGCTGCTGCCGCGCTTGGCATTCCGGCAATTGCGTTGTTTCCAAACACGGATCGCGACTTAAGGACAGAGGATGCCGACGAAGCCTTCAATCCGAATAATCTGGTCTGCCGTGCCGTTCGCGCCATCAAAAAGGCCGTGCCCGAAATCGGAGTGATGTGTGATGTGGCTCTCGACCCCTATACCAGCCATGGCCATGACGGCTTGTTGCGGCATGGCCATATTGTCAACGATGAAACAGTGGCAGCTTTGGTCAAGCAAGCCATGCTCCAAGTAGAAGCGGGATGTGACATTGTTGCGCCTTCTGACATGATGGACGGACGCATAGCCGCAATTCGTTACGCCCTCGAAGCTGCGGGGCACCAGAACACACAAATCATGGCCTATAGTGCCAAATACGCCAGCGCATTTTATGGCCCTTTCCGTGATGCGGTTGGTTCATCGGCGACATTGAGCGGCGACAAGAAAACCTATCAGATGGACCCGGGAAACAGCGACGAAGCCATGCGCGAAGTGGCGCTTGATCTGGCTGAAGGTGCTGACATGGTGATGGTCAAACCCGGCATGCCCTATCTTGATATTGTGTCACGGGTGAAGCGCGAATTCGGCGTGCCGACATTTGCCTATCAGGTGTCAGGTGAATACGCGATGATTATGGCCGCCTGCAACAATGGCTGGTTGGACCCTGGCCGCGTGGTGCAGGAGTCGCTGATGTCTTTCAAACGTGCCGGCGCTGATGGTGTGTTGAGCTACTTCGCTTTGGATGTGGCCAAGCAACTCAAGGCCGCTTCATAAGCCTCGTCATCAGGCTGGATGTGTCCCAACGATTGCCACCGTTTTCCTGCACTTCAGAATAGAATTGATCGACCAAAGCGGTCACGGGCAAATGGCTGCCATTGCCGCGGGCCTCTTCCAGACAAATCCCCAAGTCCTTGCGCATCCAATCCACAGCAAAACCAAAATCAAATTTGCCTGCGATCATGGATTTGTGGCGGTTTTCCATTTGCCAAGACCCGGCAGCGCCCTTGGAAATGACATCAATGACTTCGGTCATGTCCAGGCCAGCTTTCATACCAAACTGCATGCATTCAGCCAGTCCCTGGACAACTCCAGCTATGGCGATTTGATTGCACATCTTGGCAAGCTGACCGGAACCGGTTGGCCCCAGCAATTTGCTCATGCGGGCGTAGTTCATGATGAGTGGTTCGACTTTCGCGTAAACTTCTGGATCGCCGCCGCACATTACGGTCAGCAAGCCATTTTCCGCTCCCGCCTGCCCGCCTGAGACAGGCGCATCAACAAAACCAATTCCCGAACGCTTCGCAACGGCATGTAGCTCCCGGGCCACATCAGCGCTGGCAGTTGTATGGTCAACAAAAACGCTGCCCGGCTTCATGGATTGGAAGGCGCCTTCTGGCCCGATCGCAACATTGCGCAAATCGTCGTCGTTTCCCACACAGGCGAATACAACATCAGCTCCTGTCGCTGCCGCTTTAGGTGTAGGTGCAGATTGACCAGAATTTTTCTCTACCCAAGACAATGCTTTGGCTGTGGTCCGGTTGTAGACCACAGTCTTCAGTTGGGACTTTCGCGCCAAGTGTCCCGCCATCGGAAATCCCATCACGCCCAAACCAATCCATGCCAACTGTGTCATCGCTGCAACTCCCTGAAACTGCGGGTGATCTATTGCAGTTTGTCTGTTCATTCCAGTGCTTGCTTTGATCCCGTCAAAAATGCGATAATTCGACATTGATTTGAACAGCAGCCATGAGCATTGAACGTCGCAATTTTCCGCAATTCTTCATTACCGCAGCAGGGCCTTGCCCCTATCTGCCGGGAAGGATGGAACGCAAGGTGTTCACTCATCTCGTGGGCCCGGATGCCAAAAATCTGAACTCACAGCTTTCGCAAGGCGGGTTCAGGCGCAGCCAGAACATTGCCTATCGTCCGGCTTGCGATGGTTGCAGTTCCTGTGTGTCCATCCGTGTTCCGGTACAGAGTTTTGACTGGAGCAAAAGTTTCCGCCGCACGCTGAAACGCAATCAGGATATGTCCAGCGCGATTGTGCCCGCCCGCGCCACCTCGGAGCACTATTCGTTGTTCCGGACCTATATTGACCACCGCCACGGCGAAGGTGGAATGGCCGATATGACTGTACTGGATTTTGCGGCCATGGTGGATGATACCTTGGTTGACAGCCGCATTATTGAATACCGCATTCCCACGGCCTACAAGCCCGAAGGTGAACTGGTCGCTGCGGTGCTTGTTGACCTTCTGAACGACGGCGTTTCGTTGATTTACAGTTTCTACGATCCTGAACTCGAAGGCCGAAGCCTCGGCACTTTTATTATACTCGACATGATCAGGCGGACGGCCCGTTTGGCACTGCCATATGTTTATCTCGGCTTCTGGATAAGAGAGGCACATAAAATGCGATATAAAGCGCGTTTCCTGCCGCAGGAGCGGCTCAGCCCGGACGGTTGGATGTTAACCAAAGAATAAACCTCCCCGTGCCCAATATTCGTGGTTAATCAACCTCAGGTACATGTTACAATGTTGAATATATGGGCAAAACTGCATTTCAATCGGGATTGCAGATGATGAAGAACGTCGGTCTAACACAGCCATTGGCCGCTGCCCGTGCAGCAATCATGCTGGAAGACGAGTTAAAGTCGCTGAAACTTCAAGCCCATGTTTCAAGCGACATGCAGGCCTTTGACGAAGCCAAGCAGCGCGTCCGAAATTTCCCTGTCGCCCCCATGCACCACTATGCGACTGGTGTTTTCAACAGGGAGCGCGCCTTTTGGATGTATCTGACGGATGAAGCAGGTGACGTCGTTGGTTTACAGGCATTTCGTTATGATGAGCTGGACACACATCTGGCGGACTGGTGCGTGAATTACATGATAGGGGTCTACATGCGCCAACAGGAATTGATGGTCCCCTCATTTCCAAAGCCCCCCGACGGCAGCGTGGCCGAACGGTTAACGGGTAAATTGGTCTACCATGGCGAAATCTGGATTTCGAAATCAATAAAGAGTCGAAAAGTGTTCGAGATTTTTGTTCGGCTCGGCTTGATTTTGGCTGTAATCAAATGGCGGCCTGATGCAATTTGGGGCTTGGCCAGTGCACAAATGGCTGGCCACGGGCATTTTACACGGGTTGGTTACACCATTTTGGAACGCGGCTTTTTGCGTTGGCAGTGGGCGTCAGAAGGCATTGATCCTGTTGAATATCTCGTTGCAGCAGAATTACCTTCGCTCGAAGGCATGATCAACGAAATGTTGGCTACAGAAGCTGGATCTGCACTGGCGCCAGCGCTGAAACAATCCGCACCCGTTTCCGGTCTGCCTTGAAGTCTGGAAGAATGACGCGGTGATAGCCGAGCCAGTGCAATTCACCGTCTGGGCGTACCATGGAAGCCAGCACATGATCATAATGAGCGCGCCCGGTTTCAACCACTTTGAAATACTCCGGCGTTACCGCACGATCGTAGCTGTGTCCGTTCAAACAAGGATATGAATTTGGGGAAATGCCCCATATCCTTGCAATGAGGGAGTCTTTCCCGACGTGTTCAACGTGGCTGGATTCGCGCTCCGGCTCCACAGCACACACGACGGAGCGGTTGTCTGGCGAGTCTCCCGTTTCCCAGGCTTCACGCAGAATATCTGGAACAAACCGCAAGTCAGGTATTACGACCGCCGTATAGGCACGATCTGACAGGCGAACATCGCTTTTGAAAATAAGGCTTTCAATCCTGTCCGCTGCAATGCTTGCGTCGGCAAGCGGTTCGGTAAACCAACCGGAATTGAAATATTTCAGGATGAAAGGAGCTGCACACGCCGCCATGATCTTGGAGGCAAGCATAAGTGAAGCCCAGTTCGGACAAGCCATGCTCCACTGCACCAGTGTGCCATCAGAGTCCGTGTGGATGCGCACCATGCCAAACTGGTCAAGCAGTGTTTTGTCCGGAAACTCCACACCGCTGTCTTTTTTGGGACGTTCAGCAAAAGCGCCGTCCCTTATCCACATTGTAACGCCGTTCATTCTTGTCTTTACCGATCAGCCAAAGTTTAAAATGGCCCGCCCCCAGACGCGGTTGACTGAATTTAACCGAGCAAATAACAATTTGGCGTTAACGTGGAATTCAGAACTTGCTGAAACGCGGTTGTTATAAAACCTGAATGTCAACCCTTGCAATTTGTGACACCACGACCACGCCAACTTTGCCATCCGTTCGTGGAAAGACGACGCGGTGATAAGGAACCCAGTGCAGCGCGTTGTCCGGCAACCGCAGGGCTGCCAGAACGTGATCATAGCGCGGTCGATTGTGTCTCAAAACATCGTCATAAGTGGCATTGACGGGATCGCCGTAGCTGCCGACTGATTGGCAGGGGTGCGATGACGTGTAAGTGCCCCACACACGCCCGATAGCGCTTTTTGCGCCGACGCGTTCGACTTTGAAAAGCTGGCTGTCTTCATCAAAGGCGCAATCTACTGCATAGTCTTCAGCAAAACTTTGGCCGTTCAGTGCTTCTTTCAACACGTCCGGCAAGTGCTGCGAATCTGCTGTGCCTTCCTTGATAAAGACACGACTGGTGAAATGGCGGTCTCCGCGTGTGAGCACCTGTTCAATGCGTTGAATGGCAGCGGCTGGTTCACGATAGACCTCTTCGAACCAACCGACAGCATGAAACCGCAATATGTAAGGTGGCTTGACAGTTGGAAGCCATTGTATGGCTTTGAACAGCGAGGTGACGCAGGGTGAATTCACAGTCCATTTCACTTCAGTGCCAAGGTCACCCGTGGTCAACCTCACACTTCCACCGTGAAAAAACCGCTCTTCAACTTCAGCGCCGTGCGAAACACCAGCCAAAACTGGATCAAGTTTGCCGTGATGCACCCAATAACGCTGTCCGCGCATGGTAGTCGCCCGCCCGTAGTATTGCAAACGCATCCTGGATTTGAGGAACGCTCACCTGTTGCACATCGCCTGCCTGGTGCAGTTTCAGCACGCAAGCCCAGCCACAAAACTTCCCCGGTCCCATATGGACGATGCCGCCCAATTGTCGAGTACATTCCAATAACACAGCTAAGAACTAGTGAACAAACAGATGAATAATCCGTATACGGAATTACCCGAAGCGATTGTTTTTTGGAAACCCTTTGGGTGGAAGCTTGCCGGATTGGGCGCGTTCACCAATCCATTCCCTCAGTTCGGTGACAGTCCACCCTCGTCCACTGGAGTCGATCCAATTCAATCCGGCTTTCAGGTTGAGCGTGGTTGCATCGGACAAATTACCGTCCTTGAATTTCTGCAGGCGCACGCCTTTGCCACGGGCCATTTCGGGGAGTTCGGATAATTTGAAGATCAGCAGCTTGCGGTTTTCCCCTACTGTTGCAACGTGGTCAGCGTTGGCAACAAGGCTGCGACAGACCATAGCTTCGGCGGGAACCTTGACGTTCAGCACCTGTTTGCCCTTTCGGGTGTTGGCTACGCATTCATCTTCGCTGACAATAAAGCCGTCGCCGTCTGTGGAGGCAACGAGCCGCTTGTTGCCAGCTTGGTAGACGAATAGTGCGATGATCTGGTCGGTGGCGTCCATCTCAGCCATCAGGCGCACGGGTTCACCATTGCCGCGGCCACCGGGGAGTTTGGCAGCATCCAAGGTGAAGAATTTACCTGATGACGAGAACAGCATGATCTTGTCGGTGGTCATGGCCTTGATGGCGAAGCGGCCCTTATCGCCGTCCTTGTAGGTCAGGGTTGACGTGTCCTCGAGATGGCCCTTCAGGGAGCGGATCCAGCCCTTTTCGGAACAGACCACAGTGACGGGCTCCCTGTCGACCATCATTTCCGCGAGTTCAACTGACACATCCGGGGCGTCGGCAAAGTCAGTGCGGCGGCGGCCTAGTGGGGTCTTTTTTGAATAGGTTTCCTTGACACGTTTGATATCCTCCGAGATGTGGTTCCACTGGTCTTCATCGGATTGCAGCAGGCCTT
>JANMEM010000508.1:0-5986 GCA_031376985.1 Hyphomicrobiales bacterium | reverse complement strand
GCAAATTCCGGAACAGGCCGTTCGCCTCGGCATCAGCGAGGAGGAAGTGGTGAAGCGCGTCATGCTGGGCGGCACAGTGGACGGCACTTTCACCACCATTGAAGACGTTGCTGAAGTTGCACTGCTGTTTGCAGGCTTCCCCACCAACGCACTGACAGGCCAGTCCCTCATCGTCAGCCACGGCTGGCATATGGAATAGGCTTTCGCACTTTATGAACCAATCCACGTTATAGGGGACCCATGTCAAAGTCAGTTCTCATTCTCAACGGCCCCAATCTCAATCTGCTGGGAAAGCGCCAGCCGGAAATCTATGGCACATTCACACTGGCGGATGTGGAAACTGACTGCACCAAGCTGGGGAACGAACTCGGTTTGAAGGTGCAGTTCAAACACAGCAATGCCGAACATCAACTGATCGACTGGATCCATGAGGCCCGCGAACAATCCGCAGCAGTCATCATCAATGCCGGTGCCCTGACCCATACGTCGATTGCGATCTTCGACGCGCTGAACACCTTCGATGGCCCCGTCATCGAAGTCCACATCTCCAACATCCACAAGCGCGAATCCTTCCGCCATCATTCCTATGTCTCGGCCCGCGCTGACGGCGTGATCGTGGGTTGCGGTGTGGAAGGTTATCAACTGGCACTGCGCCGCGTGGCGACCCTTCTGAAGTAACTGACATACGCCTGTCAGTTCTTGACAAAATCGCGTCGATGCGGTTCTAATATCCCATGGCACGGGCAACCATTGAGGATGTGGCAGACAAGGCAGGCGTGAGCGTGGCCACGGTGGACCGTGTGCTGAACGGTCGTGCCCAGGTGCGCCCGAAGAACGCCAAGCTGGTCGAGGCCGCCATCCGCGCCCTGAATTACCATCCGGACCGTCTGGCCGCCCGTCTCGCCAAGGGCCGCGAATACCGCTTCTGCTTTGTGCTGCCCAAGGGCGACAATATTTTCATGCGCGGACTGGAACAGGAAATCATCAATCACGCGGGCCACCTTGAGGCCGAACGGGTGCAGGCCGATACGCTTTACACCGATGTGTTTGATCCGCAGATGTTGGCCGAAACACTGAACAGTCTGAAAGGCTATGACGGTGTGGCGGTGGTGGCACTGGACCACCCGCGTGTGCGTGAAGCCATCGCGCGATTGTCAGAGCAGGGCGTTGCTGTCGTCACTTTGGTATCAGACGTCCCCGGATCAGCCCGGGCGCATTTTGTGGGTATCGACAATTCATCGGCCGGGCGCACCGCCGCCACCTTGATGGGCCGTTATTGCGGCGGTCGCAGTGGTCAGGTTGGAATTATCGCCGGGTCGTTGGGCCTTCGCGACCATGCAGAGCGGCATTTCGGTTTTACGCAAGTCATGCAGCAGGAACACAAAAATCTCAAAGTGCTGCCGGTCTGCGAAGGTTACGACAACGCCGCCCAAAACCAGCGTTTGGTTTCCGACATGCTGGACGCAACACCTGATCTGGCCGGGCTTTATAATATTGGCGGCGGCCCTGAAGGCATTCTCGCCGCCTTCGGTGCCTCCAAGCGCAAAACCAAAACAGTGTTCATCACCCACGAGGTCAACGCAGTGACGCGCAAGGGCTTGATGGACGGCGTCATTGATGCGGTTATCGCCCAAGACCCCGGCCATGAAATTCGTTCGGCCATGCGCGTGCTGATGGCCAAATGCGACCGTGTCCCCATCATCGCCGCGATGGAACGCATATCAATAGACATATTCGTGCGGGACAACCTGCCATAATGGGAGAAGCTCACCATGTATCTCGGACTTGATTTCGGCACCTCCTCGGTGAAGGGCGTGTTGATGGACGCGAAGCAAAAGATCATTGCCACGGCCTCATCGCCGCTGAAAGTTCAGCGCCCGCATCCCGGCTGGAGCGAGCAGAACCCTGATGACTGGTGGAAAGCCGCCAACAAGGTTGTGGCGGAACTCAAGGCAAAAAAGCCGAAAGCCATTGCAGCGGTCGAAGGCATCGGCCTCTCCGGCCAACAGCATGGCGCAACCCTTTTGGACAAGGACGGCAAACCACAGCGCCCCTGTATCCTCTGGAACGATGCGCGTTCGTTCAAGGAATGCGATGATATCATGCAGGGCACGCCGGAAGTGGTGGAGCATTCCGGCAATATCGTGCTGGCAGGTTACACCGCACCTAAGCTGGTCTGGGTGAAAAAACACGAACCGAAAATCTTCGACAAGGTGGCAAAAGTCCTGCTGCCGAAGGACTATATCCGCCTGCGCATGACGGGTGACTATGCCTCCGACATGTCGGACTCGTCGGGCACTTATTGGCTCGACATTAAAAATCGTCAGTGGTCGGAGCTTTTATTGAAAGCGTCGGGAATGCGCCGCGACCAGATGCCGGATTTGTTTGAAGGAACCGACGCAACAGGTCGTCTGTCAGCTTCCGTCGCCAAGTCCTGGGGCATGCCCAAGCGCCCCGTCGTTGCCGGCGGCGGCGGTGACAATGCGGCCTCGGCCTGCGGCATTGGTGCAGTCACCGATGGTGCTGGCTTCCTCTCCATCGGCACATCTGGTGTGATCTTCGTCTCCAACGATAAATTCAGCCCCAACGCGTCCAAAATGGTCCACGCCTTCTGCCACGCCACCCCGAACACCTGGCATCAGATGAGCGTGATATTGTCGGCTACAGCCAGTCTCGAATGGCTGTCAGGCCTGTTGCAAACACCAGCCCCACAACTCACCAGAGCGCTGGGCACAAAACTCAAAGGCCCGTCTTCCACATTGTTGTTGCCCTATCTCTCAGGCGAACGCTCACCGGTTGGCGATGCGCAAGTGCGCGGCGTCATGCTGGGCCTTGCCCATGAGTCAGATCGCAACACCTTGACCCACGCCGTGCTCGACGGCCTCGCCTTTGCCTTCCGTGACAATCTCGATGCACTGCGTGAAGGCGGTGCCAAGATCAACCGTCTCATGGCGGTGGGCGGCGGCACCAAGTCGGAACTCTGGCTCAGGATCATATCTACAGTTCTCGGCGTGCCGATTGATTTGCCCGCAGCAGGTGACGTGGGAGGAGCCTTCGGTGCAGCCCGCATGGGCCTTGTTGCGGCAACAGGGGCCGACTTCCGCAAGGTCTTCACCAAACCGAAAATTGCCAAAACCATTACGCCGGAAAAACCAGCCCAAGCCGCCTACGAAGACCAGTTCCAACGCTACAAAAAAATCTATCCAGCCATCAGGGAGATCTGAACCATGTCATTCTTCACCACCAAAAAGCCTGCGAAATTCGAAGGCCCAAAATCCAAAAACGAATTCACCTTCCGCCATTATGACGCGAAGAAAATGGTCATGGGCAAAACCATGGCGGAACAATTGCGATTTGCCATGTGCTGGTGGCACACCACCTGTTGGCCAGGCTCTGACCCATTTGGCGGCGACTCGCTGATGCGCCCTTGGCACCACAGTTCGGATGAGATGGGTGCCGCCCGCACCAAGGCCGACGTGATGTTCGACGCCATGGACCTGACGCAAATTGATTTCTTCGCTTTCCATGATCGCGACATTGCACCCGAAGGCGCATCGCTGAAAGAGTCAAACGCCAACGTCACGGCCATTGCCAACTACATCGAAAAGAAAATGGCAAAGTCGAACAAGAAGCTGCTCTGGGGCACGGCCAACGTGTTCTCCAATCGCCGCTTCATGGCGGGTGCCGCCACCAATCCAGACCCTGATGTGTTCGCCTATGCTGGCGCACAGATCAAACACGCCATGGACGTGACCAAGGGTCTGGGGGGTGCGAATTACATCATGTGGGGAGGTCGCGAAGGCTACGAAACCCTGCTCAACACCAAAATTGGCCATGAACTGGAAGCAGCAAAGCGCATGCTGGCGCTGGTGATCGAATACAAGCACAAGATCGGTTTCAAAGGCCCAATCATGATTGAGCCAAAGCCACAGGAACCAACCAAACATCAATATGACTATGACGTGGCCACCGTCTATTCGCTCATCGCCTCATTGGGCGCGCAGAAGGACGTGAAGGTCAACATCGAACAGAACCACGCCATTCTCGCGGGCCACACCTTCGAGCATGAAATTGCGCTGGCGGCGGCGCTGGGCATTTTCGGTTCCATCGACATCAACCGTGGTGACTATCAATCCGGCTGGGACACGGACCAGTTCATTGTCAACGTGCCGGAGATTACTTTGGCCATGCTGGAAATCCTGAAAGCCGGTGGCTTCACCACGGGCGGCATGAATTTCGATGCGAAGATCCGCCGACAATCCCTCGACGCCGATGACATCCTGCACGCCCACGTCGGCTCCATGGACGCCACCGCCAAAGCCCTGCTCAACGCCGCAGCCATTCTCGAAGAGGGTAAACTTTCGGGCATAATCGATGAGCGTTACGCGGGCTGGTCAACTCCAAAAAACAAAGCCATGCTGGCTGGCAAGGAAGGCCTGGAAGCGATTGCGGCAAGGGTGGAAAAAAACAACATCAACCCGCAACCAAAATCCGGGAAACAAGAGAGGTTGGAGAATCTCATCAACAGCTACTGCTAACAATTTCTGGCAATAAAGCTCATCCTAAACCCGTCATCCCAGCGAAGGCTGGGATCCCGCTAGCCCCAAACTCCGAGTTTGATATGAGCGGGATGCCAGCCTTCGCTGGCATGACGGGGAGGGGGGAGCGGAAATTAAAAGTATTAATCTGGGAGGAACACACAATGGCAACAGACATCAAAGGCCCCGGCATATTCCTGGCGCAATTCGCAGGCGATGCGGCACCTTTCAACTCGTTCGACTCGATCACCAAATGGGCAGGCTCCATTGGTTACAAAGGCGTGCAAGTCCCGTCATGGGATGGACGGCTTTTTGATTTGAAAAAAGCTGCCGAATCCAAAACCTATTGCGATGAACTCAAAGGCATCGCCAAACAAAACGGCGTTGAGATCACCGAACTCTCGACGCATTTGCAAGGCCACCTCGTCGCCATTCACCCGGCCTATGACGAAGCCGTGGACGGTTTCGCCCCCGCCGCCGTGCAGGGCAATCCGAAAGCGCGTCAGGAATGGGCCTGTGAACAAATCAAACTCGCCGCCAAAGCCTCCAGCAACTTAGGGATAACCCGTCAGGTGTCTTTCACCGGAGCCTTGGCTTGGCCGTTCCTTTATCCGTGGCCACCCCGTGCTCCGGGTCTCGTTGAAGAAGCCTTCAAGGAACTGGGCGCACGCTGGAAGCCATTGCTTGATGTACTCGACGGCAATGGCGTGAAGATCGGTTTCGAATTGCACCCCGGCGAAGACACCTTCGATGGCACCACCTTTGAAATGTTCCTTGAGCAAACCGGCAACCACAAGGCCTGCGGCATCAACTATGATCCCTCGCATTTCCTGTTGCAGCATCTGGACTACGTCGAATTCATCCACATCTACCACGAACGGATTTTCGCCTTCCATGTGAAGGACGCAGAGTTTAACCCGACGGGAAAACAAGGCGTCTATTCCGGCTTCCAGAACTGGACCAACCGCGCCGGACGCTTCCGTTCCTTGGGTGATGGTCAGGTTGATTTCTCGGCCATCTTCTCGGCCCTTGCCCAACACAACTATGATTCATGGGCCGTGCTGGAATGGGAATGCTGTCTGAAAGACGCAGAGCAGGGTGCCAGAGAAGGCGCACCCTTCATCGAAAGCCACATCATCAAGACCACCGCCAAGGCGTTCGACGATTTTGCAGCGGGATCGACAGATACGGGCAAAGCGAGACGGATGTTGGGTCTCGCCTAGTTCAACCACCCCCTCCCGGCTTCGCCGTACTCCCCCACGCTTCGCGTAAGGGAGAAATGCCTTTCTCCCTCGGCCTCTTGGCCGGGGGAGTACCCCGAAGGGGGAGGGGGTGTCAGCCACACAACGACTCTCTGGAGAACACCATGGTTTCAGGACGCACAGAAAAATCCACAGGCCGCATTCGCTTTGGCATGGTCGGTGGCGGGCAGGGCGCATTCATTGGTG
>JANMEM010000187.1:0-4593 GCA_031376985.1 Hyphomicrobiales bacterium | reverse complement strand
TTTCTACGCAGCGCGGCTTGCTTCAGTGCGCGGTGATGCTGCAAACGGGTTTGAACTCGACATCATCACCATGGTGTTGCTGGGCGGTGTGAGCATTTTCGGTGGCAAAGGTTCAATGCTTGGGGTTTTGCTGTCAATTTTGATTGTTTTGAATCTTCGCAATGGCATGGCGCTTGAAAATATCACTGGCCACATTCAAACAGCAGTCATCGGCATTCTGCTTATTTCATCAGTACTCATACCCAATCTGATTCAAAGCATCCAATCACGAAAGCCTGCCGCACAGAAGCCATAGGAGAGTCGCAAGTTGCAACGCCACGCATTCAAAATGCTGCTCAATCCCGGCATGAGAGATGAATATAAAAGGCGACATGACGAAATTTGGCCTGAACTTGTCGTGCTGTTGAAACAAGCGGGAATCAGCAACTATTCTATCCACCTCGATCAGGAGTCCGATGTGTTGTTCGGTTACCTTGAACGCGCGGAGTCACATAGTATGGCTGATCTTCCTGATGAGGCTGTGATGAAAAAATGGTGGGACTATATGAAAGACATCATGAAATATAATGCCGATGGCACCCCGGTCGCGATCGCATTGGACGAGCTTTTCCATCTGGATTAAGGTTGCCACGAATTTATCCGATGCGAGCAATGTCGAAAACATGTGCATTGTGACTGCAGTTTGGCTAAGCACATCCCATGTCGCCGCCAGAAATTGAAACCTTGATCAGCCGTGTTGCCTTGGGCGACCGTGCAGCCTTCCGCGCACTCTACGGGGCGACCTCTGCGAAACTTTTCGGCGTCTGTTTGCGTGTCTTGAAAAACAGGACGGACGCCGAGGACGTGTTGCAGGAGACTTTCGTGAAGATTTGGAACAATGCCGCAAAATATCAGGTGTCTGGTTACAGCCCGATTACCTGGCTTGTGACCATTGCCCGAAACCAGTCAATTGACCGCTTGCGCAGCCGCAGACCGGATGCGGCTGACCTTACGGAAGCAGAAGAGATTCCAGATCGCACCGCTTCACCTGAGCAGCAGGTGATCATGGGTGGAGAGGCTGCCCGCTTGCGAACCTGTCTTGAAAAACTGTCACCGGGTCGGGCTGAGGCTGTTAAAGCGGCCTATATGGAAGGCTATAGCTATCAGGAATTGGCTGACCGCCTGCAACAACCCATCAATACTGTGCGCACGTGGCTTCGCCGCAGTCTGATCAGTTTGAAGGATTGCTTGTCATGACAGACAGGCTCCTGATCAGTGAGAAAGACGGCATGCTCGCCGCAGAATACGCATTGGGCGTTTTGCAGGGCGAAGCGCGCCAGAACTTTGTTCGCCGCATGGAAGAAGATTCTGCGTTGACTGCCGCTGTGCGGGAGTGGGACGAGCATTTTGTGAGTTTTACAGACGAGATTGCGGCGGTGCACCCACCCCGCCACATTGAGGCTGCGTTGGAGAAGCGCTTGTTTGCCCCATCTTTGCAGGCGCAGCCGTCGATGTGGAACAGCTTGGCATTTTGGCGCGGTCTGTCCATCGCCTCGGTTGCGGCTGTCGTCGCTTTGGGTGCGTGGAATTTGCGTCCGGCAGTCGATGTTCCTGGTAGCGGCCTCGTGGCACAAGTTGCAGGTGAAGCCAATACCGTCATACTTGCGGCTTATTACGACGATGCAAATGGGGAATTGCGCCTCAACCGCACGGAAGGAACAGCCATTGCTGGCCGCAGCTTTGAACTGTGGCTGATCGCTGGCAAGGATGCACCGGTTTCCCTTGGACTGTTACCCGCAGAAACAAATGGCGCTATTTTGGTGCCAGTCAGCCTTCGCCCCAAACTAAAGGGCGGCACGCTGGCCATCAGTGACGAGCCGCAGGGTGGTTCAACAACCGGTGCCCCGACAGGTGCAGTGCTTGCGACTGGGCAACTCACAATCATCTGATCACGATGTCGTCATGCAAATATTCTGCATCGCCTGAAACTTTCGAAGGTTGATCACCGTGACTGCAAGTGTCCCCGCAAACAAGCAGTCCAACGGTGTGACCCATGTAATCGACAAGGTTCTGCTCCCGAAGATGTAAAACCCGAAAGCATGAAACACTGATGGAACTCCTCCGGCCGGGACGGTCGGGGGAGTTTTTTTGTTCATCCGGGTTGCCAATCACGCATTTGTTATCAAGGTCTGAAACCCGGTTTGAAACTATTCGTTCATCTTTGCCGTGACTGCTTTCGACCCCAGCAAGGGGGCAATCAAACAAAAGAAACAACGGAGCATCCCCCATGAACACTCTTCGTCTCACCCTCATTGCAACACTCATCGCCGGCTCTGCCAGCATTGCATTTGCCAACCCGAAAGTGGGTGGTGCTGCCATGTTTGAAAACAAGAACATTGTCGAAAATGCAGTGAACTCCAAGGACCACACAACACTGGTCGCTGCCGTCAAGGCCGCAGGCCTTGTTGATACTTTGATGGGCCCTGGCCCCTTCACTGTTCTGGCCCCCGTGAACAGCGCCTTTGCTGCATTGCCTGCTGGCGCCGTGGATAATCTGTTGAAGCCAGAAAACAAGGACCAGCTGGTCAAGGTTCTGGCCTGCCACGTGATCCCTGCCAAGGCTCTGAGCTCGGCCATCAAGAAGATGGCAAAAGATGACGGGGGCGTGCATGTTGTCAACACGGTTGGTGGCTGCAAACTCAAGCTCTCCGTCAAAGGCAGCAAGGTGCGCATCACCGACGAAAATGGTCGCGTTGCCAAAGTCACTATTGCTGACGTGAAGCAGTCGAATGGTGTTATCCATGTGATTGACACTGTGCTCTTGCCAAAAAGCTAAGAGGCATTATCAATACTGGAACTCTCCGGTCGGCGGGCCCGGCCGGAGAGATTTGATGACAGCGGGAGAAATGTCATGTCGGGTCAAACACAAAATGCGGGCCGCTTGATCAAACGGCAAAAACTTTCAACGCGTGTTACCCATTGGATATGGGCCATTTGTCTGTTCTTTCTGCTGCTGTCAGGCCTGCAGATTTTTAATGCCCACTCGGCACTTTACCTTGGTGATCAGGTGGGCTTCACCTATGAGAACGCCATTTTTGAAATTGAAGGTTTTCCGTCGTGGATGACTATTCCCTCCACGCAGGATTTGGCAACAGGCCGTGTTGTGCATTTGTTTTTTGCATGGATATTTGCAGCAACCCTGATTGTCTGGTTTGTAGCCTCACTGTGGAACCGCCACATCCGCAAAGACCTGTTGCCCACCACGAAAGATGCAAAAAACTTTGTGCCCGACATTCGCGATCATCTGCGTCTGAAACTTGTCCATACGGTGCGCTATTCGCCGCTGCAAAAACTGGCTTATGGCGGTGTGCTGTTCGTGCTCTTCCCGCTGATCATTATGACAGGGCTCAGCATGTCTCCTGGCATGAATGCCGTGTTGCCGTGGTTGCCTGAATTGTTTGGGGGCAGACAATCTGCCCGCACGGTGCATTTTATTGTGATGGCGTTGCTTGTGGCATTCTTTGTCGTGCATATGGCGATGATCGTTCTCGCTGGTCCAGTGAATGAACTGCGCTCCATCATCACGGGTCGCTATCGCCTGTCGCCATCGGCCAAGAAGGAGGCCCCTCATGTCTAAGCTCATTCTGTCACGCCGGTCATTGTTGCGGGCAAGTCTGGCCTCGGCTGCGGCCCTTCCACTCGGCGGCTGCGAAGCTTTTGATTTTTTGAGAACCCGTGACAATGCCATGCGTGAGTTCATGATCGGCATGAACAATCTCACCTACAAGGCGCAACGGCTGTTGCTTTCTGCCGATCAACTGGCACCTGAATTCACCGTTGCTGATATCAAGCAGGACCAGCACCCCAATGGCTCGACGGAACCTGATACTGATGACTACCTCGCGTTACAGGAAAAGAATTTTGCAGACTATCAGCTGGAGGTGAACGGGCTTGTGGAACGCCCGATGCGTTTTACCCTGGACGCCATCCGCACCATGCCCTCGCGCACGCAGATCACGCGGCACGACTGTGTTGAGGGATGGAGCTGCATTGCCAAATGGCAGGGCGTTCCGCTGATGCAAATCCTTGGTCAGGTGGGGGTCAAACCTGAGGCGCGTTATGCGATGTTCCACTGCTTTGACGCCATCGAAAAGGGTTTGAGTGGCGAGATTCTCTACTATGAGTCAATCGACCTCATTGATGCCCGCCACCCGCAAACCATTCTGGCCTATGCCATGAACGACAAGCCGCTGCCGGTTGAAAACGGTGCGCCTTTGCGCGTGCGCGTGGAACGCCAGCTTGGCTACAAAATGGCAAAATATATTCGCCGCATCGAACTGATTTCTGACTTCAGCCAAATCGAACAGGGGCAGGGCAGCTATTGGGCTGACCGCGGCTATGAATGGTATGCCGGAATCTGAAGGCACGGCTTCGCCTGAGTTCACACGGAAGCCCGGTGGCAGGGAAGAAGGGAGACGCGCGGGGAGGCCCTCTGCGGTATGCGACTGGCTTAAAGTCGCTATGTTAGTGCGTCAGGTTTCCCCGCGCGTAACGAGTGTTTCTGCAGAGACATACATGCGCGCCTGTCGTTCCATCGGTGGTCCCCGGCGCTCG
>JANMEM010000459.1:0-1895 GCA_031376985.1 Hyphomicrobiales bacterium | reverse complement strand
CGTGGCCGCCATCATCATTGAACCCGTACAGGGCGAAGGCGGATTTTATATCGCGCCAAAAGAATTGATGGTGCGTTTGCGCAAACTCTGTGACGACCACGGCATTGTGCTGATCGCCGATGAAATCCAGTCAGGCTTTGGCCGCACAGGCAAATTCTTCGCCATGGAACATTATGGCGTTGAGCCCGACTTGATGACCGCCGCGAAGTCGTTGGCAGGCGGTTTCCCGCTGGCCGCTGTGATCGGCAAAGCCAAGATCATGGACGCGCCAGACCCAGGTGCCATTGGCGGCACCTACGCCGGCAACGCCATCGCCTGTGCAGCAGCGCTTGGCGTATTCGACGCCTTCGAAGCCGAGGATTTGCTGGGCCGCGCCAACAAGCAGGGCGAGACGATCATGAAGCGATTGCGGGCGATCAAGGCCAAAGGCAAAGGCATGCCCATGGGCGACATCCGCGGGCTGGGTGCCATGTGCGCATTCGAACTGGTCACAGAACACGGCGGCGACAAACCAGACGCCGCTGGAACTAAAGCGCTCGCTACAAAATGCATGGAACGCGGGCTGTTGATCCTGACCTGCGGAATTTACGCCAACACCGTGCGCATGCTGACACCGCTGACGGCGAGCGACATGGTGCTGAATGAGGGGCTGGATATTTTGGAGAGTGCGATTTTGGGGAATTGAGTTTTTGCGCTGCAAAGTCAAATGAATTGCGCTAGTCGTGAGAGCGCTCATTCACTTTGGATTGTAAAGATACTTATTCTGGTTAAATGAAAACAACAAGTTTCAATTTCGGTGAAACGTTTCGGTGACAGTGCATTCTATATACCGCTTATCTATGCCCTCCTCATCATGCGGCCTGGGCTGCGTCTGTTTTTGAAACGTTCGAAAGTCCGGTTTCAACTCTTGACATGTCCGGTACACCACCGTACATGCCATTCCATGTCCCAATCCGCCCGCACTTCCCGTATTGAAGCCCGCATTGCCCCTGCCGCACTCGACATTGTCAAGCGCGCAGCTGAAATGCAGGGGCGCAGTGTGAGTGATTTTGTTGTGGCAGCGGCCCAAGAGGCGGCGCGGAAGGCTGTGTCCGAAGCACAGATCATGACCTTGTCCGCCATGGACCAGCGCGCTTTCGCCAGCGCCCTCCTCGATCCACCCAAGGCCAATGCCGCTCTTCGCCGTGCAGCCAAGGCGCACAAGAAGCTGGTGAAGGTTTCTGCGTGAACTTGTCGGTCCGTATTGAATCTCTCAATGCGTCACACGACCGAAAAACCTTTGCCTGTGGTGTTTCCGCCCTGGACGACTACCTTGCCACGCGTGCGTCACAGGATATCAAGCGCCGTATTGGAAACTCCTTTGTGGCTGTGACCGACGACAATCAGATTGCTGGCTACTACACGCTGGCTGCCACCAGCATTCCATTGATCGACATCACTGATACTGACGCGAAAAAGCTTCCGCGATACCCCGTTATCCCAGCAGCACTCATTGGCCGATTGGCGATAGATCAACGCTTCAATGGCATGAGACTTGGTGGCGCACTGATCATTGATGCAGCCAAACGCGCAGCGACGTCAGATGCTGCGATTTTTGCAATGATCGTTGAGGCCAAGGGGGAAACGGCCAAGGCATTTTACGAGCACTTGGGTTTTGTCTGTTTCCGCAGCAAGCCGATGTCGCTCTATCTTCCGCTAGCCACGCTGTTAAGCGTGACTTAAAAATATCAGTTCCAACCATGTCCCAACACGATCTCACCACCCTCTACCGCGCTTACATCGACTGCCTGAACCAGCAGGACTGGTCCCGTCTTGGCGACTTTGTTGCCGATGATGTCTTTCACAATGGGCGGGCATTCGGCCTTCCCGGTTACCGCGCCATGCTGGAACAGGAC
>JANMEM010000440.1:0-1634 GCA_031376985.1 Hyphomicrobiales bacterium | reverse complement strand
AATTGTCGTCATCTTCGGCGGTTCCGGTACAGGCAAAACCATTCTGCTGCGTCTCATTGCAGGCGTGGAAGAACCGACAAGCGGCACCATCTCACTCAACGGCGAAGACGCAGCCGATATCGCCCCTGAACATCGCGGCATCGGCATGGCCTTCCAGAACTTTGCGCTTTTCCCCCACATGTCAGCATCGGAAAATATTGCAGCACCTTTGCGCGCATCGAAATCCAGCGAAGACAAGGTCGCCTCCGGCGTGGCCCGTGTCGCCAAACTTTTGAAAATTGACCATGTGCTCGGCCATGCGCCGCGCGAACTTTCCAACGGGCAGAAACAGCGCACAGCGCTGGCCCGTGCCTTGGCGGCAGAACCCAAAATCCTGCTGCTGGATGACCCTCTGCGTAACGTGGACGCCAAGCTGCGTTTTGAAATGCGGCTTGAACTTCCGCGCTTGCTCCGCCAGTCGGGCGCGACGGTGCTCTACGTTACGCAGGACTATAAAGAAGCCATGGCGCTGGCAGATCGAATCGCGGTTCTGGCAGGTGGAAAATTTGTGCAGCTGGCATCGCCTGAAGATATCTATCTGCGCCCCGCAACATTGAACGTGGCCAAGCTTTTCGGTGATCCTTCGATCAACACGGCTGAAACGGAAGTCACGGTTTTAGGCAAGCAGGCCCATGTGAATATCCATGGGGCAAGCGTCGCCGTTCCCACCGCCTACGCATTCCATGCGGCGCGGAAAGTCGTGTTCGCTGTGCGCCCCGAAGCCGTTGTGCTTGCGGAAAAGGGGCAGGGTCTCGAATGTTCCGTCACTGCGGTCACACCCTTGAATGAGCGCGTGGTGCTGCTGCTGAAATCCATGGGCGGTTGGGAGTTTCTTGCGTCACTGCCGTCGTCAGCAAAAGTGCCGCAACCGGGCACCATGTTGCGGGCAGGTTTCGAAGCTGAGGGCACACATCTCTTCGACCAGCCAACAGGTGAGCGTCTCCATGGGTGAACTTGTTATTTCAAAGGTGGACAAGATTTACACCTCACGGGGCAAAAAGCCGGTACATGCAGTGCGGGACTTGAGCTTCACCGTGAAGCCCGGCGAGATCGTGGCACTGCTCGGCTCATCCGGCTGCGGCAAGACTTCTACACTTCGCATGATTGCGGGATTTGAAGACGTGTCGAACGGCACAATCACACTCGATGGGAAACCGATCCATACTTTGCCTCCGTCAAAGCGCGGCGTGGCCATGGCGTTTGAAACTTATTCGCTTTATCCGCCGCTGACCATCGGAGACAACATTGCCTTCGCGCTGAAATCATCGTCATTGTCTGCGAATGAACAGCAGCGCCGCGTCAACGACATGGCGGAGATGCTGGAGATTTCGTCCATCCTGCAAAAATATCCGTCATCTGTTTCAGGGGGACAGCAGCAACGCGCCAGCCTTGGGCGCGCCCTCGTGCGCAATGCGGGGCTATATCTGCTTGACGAACCCATGGGCCAGTTGGAGCCGCAACTCCGCGCAATCCTCCGTGGACGGATCAAAGCTTATCTGCGCCAGCACAAATGCACCACCATATTGGTCACCCACGATCAAACCGAAGCCAATGCCTTGGCTGACCGCATTGCTGTCATGGAAGGTGGCATTCTC
>JANMEM010000390.1:0-2580 GCA_031376985.1 Hyphomicrobiales bacterium | reverse complement strand
GGTTCAATCAACATTCGTGCTCCGGCCACGACCATTGAGACGCTCAAAAGGATTTGCACTAACGACAAGGTCAGCGCCTTCGTCACATCAAAATCCATGCGCAAGGATTGGTAAATCGCCACTTCAAGCGTGGTCGCAGTGGGCCCTCCGAATACCAACACTACGATGAAACTCCCTGCACAGAGCAGGAAGATCAAAGCGGCCACGCGGGGCAATGCGGGTTTGAGTGCTGGCCAATCAACATGGTTGAATGTAGCGCGATCAGGGAAGCCAAGCTGTGCTGCCAAGCGATGATTTTCCGGGGGAATGACAATCAACGCTTCAACAAACAGGCGCGTGGCCAAGGGCAGGTTGAAAAATACATGGGCGAGAACGATGCCGCTCAAGCCATAGAGGTTGAACCATCCGCCAAATATTCCTGCTGTTCCGAAAAGCGCTGTAAGCCCAAATACTGCGACGATAACCGGCAGGGATTGCGGAACCGCGAAGAGCGAAAGCAGAAAGCTGCGCCCGGTAAACTGTCGCCGTGCAAATGCCCGTGCAACGATGATTGCGGGGAGCACTGACAGCAAGGTGGACAGACCCGCCTGCAATAGCGTGAAGCGCGTGATCCGCCAAACATAGGCATCCGGCCAGACGGCACCGCCGCGCTCAAGGGCGAAAGCAACGAGCGGAAACAATCCCAGTGCGATGGCGATGAGGATGAGGAATGGGGCTACCAGATTGCGGATCATCAACACTTGCTCACAACCGTCATCCCCGCCTTAGCGGGAATGACAGGACTATAAGACCCAAAACCAAAACGTCAGCCACCAACTGCCGCAAGCCATTCGTCAATCCAGACCTTGCGGTTCGCGTTCACTTCTTCCGGTGTGTAAAGCAAAGTCTTCTCCGGCTTTATGATTTTGCTGAAGGATTCGGGCAATGCGATTGTTGTCTCTCCTGCTGGCAGCATCCAGTTCGTTGCCGGAATTTCGTTCTGGAATGCTGAAGACAACATGAAAGCAAGGAATTTCTGCGCCAACGCTTTCTCAGGCGATGTCTCAATCAAGCCTGCCACTTCGATCTGCAGATAGTGTCCTTCGGCAAATGATGCTGCCTGATAGCGCGAGGTGTTCTCCACTGTCATATGATAGGCGGGGGAGGTGACGTAGGAAAACACCATGGGGGCTTCGCCCTTGGTGAAGAGGCCATAGGCTTCCGACCAGCCGGGTGCGGTTGTCAGAATGCGTGGCTTCAATTTGGTCCATGCTTCACCCGCTTTTTCTCCATACACGGATTTCATCCAGAGCAGGAAGCCAAGGCCTGGTGTGGATGCACGCGGGTCTTCCAGAATGATTTTCTGGGATGGGTCGCCATTCACCAAGTCGTCGAGGCTTTTAGGCGGCACTTTTATTTTCTCGGTGTCATAGACGATGGCGAAGTGGCCGTAGTCATAGGGCAGGAAGGTGTCGTCTCTCCAGCCGCCGGGTACTTTCGTCTTGCTGGCATCAACGCCGTGCGGCCCGAACAATCCGGTGGCTTTGGCCTCCGTGGTCAGGTTGGTATCAAGGCCCAGCACCACGTCGGCCTTGGTGGTTGTTCCTTCCAGTTTGAGGCGATTGAGCATAGCCACACCATCGGCAATGCCAACCCATTCGACTTCGCAATCACAATCCTTTTCGAAGGCGGTCTTGATTTTGGCGCCCGGTCCCCATTCGGAAACAAAGCTGTCATAGGTGTAAACGGTGAGCGTGTCCTTCGCTTGCGCCGTGGCAACAAGTGAGGTGAACAGCGCAAGGGAAAGCAGAAGTTTTTTCATGTTATTCTCCATTGCGCCAACAAAGTGAATGGAGTGAGGGACCAGAAACAGTCCCGCTTTCAATCCCTCCGCTGGCATGATCCAGATCAGGTTCAGCGGGTTTGGCCATGTGGCCGTCTCAGCCTTGCGTTTCAGCAAAGCTCCCCGTTGAGAGCGAGGAGAGCCATAGAACAACACTGTGGTTTGCGCAACAGCTTGTGCTACAGGGCTGGCATGTCGAAATTTGCAATTCTCCTCGGCGGTGATGTGACGCCGACAATTCGTTTGAAATCGCAGGTTCAAGGCGCGCGCGTAATCGCGGCTGACAGCGGTATGAAACATGCGGCCGCACTTGAGCTGGTACCGGAACTTTGGGTCGGTGACTTTGATTCTGCGGGTTCCGATTTGGAAGTAGCCTACCGCGACATACCGCGCCACGTCTTCCCCGCTGCGAAGGACGCGACTGATGGCGAGATTGCGGTGCGCGAGGCGTTTGCCAGAGGTGCCGCGGAAATCATTCTCGTTGGTGCTTTTGGCGGGCAGTTTGATCATGCGCTGGCCCATGCCACGCAACTCATCGGCCTTGCCGAACGCGGGATCAATGCCTTCGCCAGCAGTGGCAGTGAAGAGGCTTGGCCGCTGTTAAACAGTTTGACGCTGTGGCAAATCGCCAAGGGTACACGCGTCAGCATCATCGGACTTTCCGCTTTGAAAGCATTGTCAATCATCGGCGTGCGCTGGCCGCTCAACAAGCGTGACGTGCCGATGGGATCAACTCTCACGTTGTCGAATGAATCGCT
>JANMEM010000386.1:0-2903 GCA_031376985.1 Hyphomicrobiales bacterium | reverse complement strand
CGTTCAATCGAAAGCCTTGGCGGCACTTTGGTTATGCGCGTGGGGTCGGTGGACGGCGTTGTTTCCGCGTTGAGCGAACAGTTTCACATCGCTGCAATTTATAGCCACGAAGAAACCGGAAACGGCTGGACGTTTGAGCGGGATAAAAAGCTTGACCAACTCTGCGCTGAAAAAGACATCGTGTGGCATGAATACCCGCAGTTTGGCGTAAAACGTGGACTGCGGGATCGTAATGTGTGGGCCAGATATCACGGTGCATTTATGGAGAAGCCGGAGCTGGCACCGCCTCAACACGTTACGTTTCTGAATGTGCCGTCTGAACCTTTGCCGACGTCACAGGATTTGGGGCTGCCTGATGATTCCTGCCCCTTGCGTCAAAAAGGCGGACGGGAACATGCGCTGCAACTGCTCGACAGTTTCTTTGCAGGACGCGGCAACACCTACACCTTTCAAATGTCGAGTCCGCTGACGGCGGAGTCGGCTTGCTCACGGCTTTCGCCCTACCTGGCGGTGGGTGATATTTCCATCCGCGAAACCATGCACCGCGCACAGGCGGAAAGAGCCCGCAGTGCTGCTCTTCCCGCACATGCAAGGTCGATTGAATTGCGCTCCATCGACAGTTTGATATCGCGTCTGTACTGGCATTGTCACTTCATCCAGAAACTGGAAAGTGAACCTGCCATCGAATGGCGCTCCATGCACAAGGCCATGCAGGCCGTGCGGGTTATGACAGCGCAGGATGATCGGGTGCTTTTGGCTTTTGCCGAGGGCCGAACCGGGTTTCCGTTTGTGGATGCCTGCATGCGCTATCTCATCGCGACGGGTTGGATCAACTTTCGCATGCGCGCCATGTTGGCGGCTTTTGCAACCTATCATCTGGCTTTGGACTGGCACGCGGTTGGCATCATGTTGGCACGATTGTTCGCTGACTATGAACCCGGCATCCACTGGCCGCAGATACAAATGCAATCCGGGCAAACCGGCATCAACACGCCCCGCATTTACAACCCGGTGAAGCAATCGGTGGATCAGGATCCGGATGGTTTTTTCATCCGGCGCTGGGTACCGGAATTGGCTGCCCTGCCAACTGTGTTTCTGCATGAGCCCTGGAAAATGACCGTCGGTGACGAGCGCATGTACGGCATAGCACTCGGCGAGATTTATCCTGAGCGACTGGTCGATCATGTGGAGGCGATGCGGGCCGCACGGGATCGATTGACGGATATTCGAAAGCGCGAAGGTTTTCACAGCGAGGCCACAAAAGTTTACATCCGCCATGGTTCCCGCAAGCGCAGCATGACGGATGATCATCCGGAAAAGACCAGAGCCATCAAGGCACAAAAAGAAAAGTCGGCACAGCAGCAATTCAGCCTCGATCTCTGATTGCGTTCCGCATATGTTCCGTGTTATCACGAGGCATGGCCAAATCATCCTCGATCTTCGTCTGTCAATCTTGTGGCACCACAACCTCTAAATGGTCAGGCCGCTGTGACGGTTGCGGGGCTTGGAACACCATCATTGAGGAAGCAACAGAAGCACCCGCTTCCGGTGCCAAAGGCAAAGCCCTGCCGAAAGGCCGCCCCACACGACTTGTGGGTTTAAAGGGCGATAGCGCCGCCCCTCCCCGCATTGAAACGGGCATGCCCGAATTGGACCGTGTGGCGGGTGGTGGCTTTGTGCCGGGCTCTGCCGTGTTGATTGGCGGCGATCCGGGCATTGGCAAATCCACACTTTTGTTGCAGGCCCTGGCCTCCATGGCCATGAAAGGCCAGCGCGTCGTCTATGTTTCGGGCGAAGAAGCCATCGCGCAAATCCGTCTGCGGGCCGAGCGATTGGGGCTGGCTGATGCGCCTGTATTGCTGGCGGCAGAAACCAACACGTCCGACATTATCGCCACGCTGAATGAAGAAGGCCCGCCTGCCATTGTGGTCATCGATTCGATTCAAACCCTGTGGTCCCCCGTTATCGAAGCGGCACCGGGAACGGTATCGCAACTAAAGGCAGGCTGCGAGGCACTGGTGCGATTCGCCAAGCAAAAAGGCACCTGCGTTTTGCTTGTGGGTCATGTGACGAAAGACGGACAGATCGCTGGTCCCAAGGTGGTTGAGCATCTCGTTGATGCTGTCCTCTATTTCGAAGGGGATCGCGGCCACCAGTTCCGGATTTTACGTGCGGTCAAGAACCGCTTCGGAGCCACAGACGAAATCGGCGTATTCGAAATGTCCGACGGCGGCCTGAAGGAAGTCACCAATCCATCGCGCCTGTTCATGGGGCAATCTGAACGCCCTGCTCCCGGCACGGCTGTATTTGCAGGTGTTGAAGGCACGCGTCCACTTCTGGTTGAAGTGCAGGCATTGGTTTCACCTTCACCACTGGGCACGCCACGCCGTACCACTGTGGGATGGGACTCAAATCGACTCGCCATGATTCTCGCGGTTTTGGAAGCACGTGCGGGGATTTCCTTGTCGCAGCACGACGTTTATTTGAACGTGGCTGGTGGTCTGCGCCTGAAAGAAACAGCGGCGGACCTTGCAGTTGCTGCAGCGATTCTGGGCTCAATGTCAGATACCCTCATTCCCCATGGCACTGTATTGTTCGGCGAAATTGCATTGTCCGGAGCCATTCGCCCCGTGGGGCAAACCGAGGCGCGGTTAAAAGAAGCGCAGAAACTGGGATTGACCGAGGCCGTCATTGCCACTGCCGGTGAAACGCCATCAGTGAAGGGATTGACTACAAAATCCATGGAATCAGTGGCCGATGTCGTGGCCTGGGTGGCATCACGGTCAAAAGGGTTGAGACGGATAGCTTAACAACTCTCATTCCACACTGGAACCCCGAGCCATTCCTGCCTATAAGGGCTTCGAAAAACCACTTCAGGGACCATCATGCCCTTCCAACTTCTC
>JANMEM010000381.1:0-1809 GCA_031376985.1 Hyphomicrobiales bacterium | reverse complement strand
AGTGTTGCGGCACAAGTCCGACGTGGCCAATGACGGGGATATAGTCTTTCGCCATGCGCTCCACAGTATCAAAAGCGGCAGCACAATAGACGGCGTCAGCGCCTGCTTCCATCATTGCGAAAGCCCAGCGCATGTATTCATCAACCGAGGCTGGTGCAGAGTAAAGTGCCATGCCCGGAACTGCGAACAAAGTCGGGGCTACGTCGCGGAAATGTTTTTGCAGCAACATCTCCGGGGGCACTGATACCATATCGATGCCTGCGGCCTGGGCGGCTGCAAGCTCTTCCCAGGTCTCGGTGCGCATCATGGTATATTGATACTTGCCCTTGTTGGCGCGGATGTCGGCAACAGTTGGCTTCTTCGTGGCCATGGTTTATCCTTTGAGCAAGGCTTTGAGGGGTTGTGCCGGATCAGCCAAAACCTGAGCCGATGGTTTCATGTTTTTGGCCATCATCATCTCGGACATTTTGATGTCGCGGCCAATGGACGTGCCGGGGCCAATGCCGCTTGCGCCCATCAAGGTGCCATCCTCGGCAAGGTGAAACAGCACAATGGTGGTATCGCCTGATTTACGCATTACGGTGTTTGGCCCTAGATCGGCCATGCCTGCGATTTGCAAGCCAAGGTCATATTGGTCAGACCAGAACCACGGGATCGTGTTGTGGGTTTTGCGGCCACCCAACATGTTTTCAGCAGCAGTTGCGGCTTGTTCCTGGGCTGAGCGCCAGGCTTCGAGGCGCATCCGGCGATTGCTGTGTTTGGCATTGATGTAAGAGGCGCAATCGCCTGCCGCATAAATATCAGGGTCAGAGGTTTGCATGTGTTCGTTGCAGGCGATGCCGTTTTCGATGGTGAGGCCAGCATCTTCGGCAAGGGTCACATCGGGCGCCGCACCAATGCCTGCGATGATGGAATCAGCAGGAAGCACCCGGCCATCGGCAAGGTGAACGGCGTGGGCTGTGAGATGAGACAGGGCGGTGGCTGTCAACATGGTCACGCCATGTTTCACGTGCTCATCTTGAATAATCTTGGCAATGGGTTCAGGCACGCCGCGCATCAAGATACGAGATTGGGCTTCGACCAGTGTCACATTGCACCCGCGCTTGGCGGCTGACGATGCGAGTTCAAGCCCAATGAAACCACCGCCGATGATGACGATGTTTTTGCCGGGCTGAAATCGTTTGCGCAGATCAAGCGTGTCTTCATGATTGCGGAGAGTGAGTGCATGTTCGCCGCCGGGCAAGGTTAGCTTGCGCGGCTTTGCTCCGGTGGCCAGCAGAAGTTTTGAGTACGGCTGTGGTGTACCGTCGCTGAGGGAAATTGTGTGTTCGTCGCGATTGATTTTCATGGCCTGCACCGATGTCCGGACATCAACCTTCAACTCGCGGGCGATGGTTTCGTCCATGAGCCAGACTGGTTCGGGGTCTGCCTCTTGCAGGATGGACGATTTTGACAAGGGTGGGCGGTCGTATGGCAAATGTTGTTCTTCGCCGATGAGAACGATGTCGCCCTCATAGTCGTTGGCGCGAAGGTTGATGCAGGCCCGGGCACCGGCCATGCCTGCACCGATGATGACGATGGGGGCGGTCATGCGAGGGCCCTCACCCGCTTCGCTGCGCTACGCGACCTGTCCCGCAAGCGGGAGAGGTGAAGAGTCTACACTTCTCCCGCTTGCGGGAGAAGGTGGATCGCGGGCGAAGCACGCGAGACGGATGAGGGACTTGTGATGTCACACCACATCAATAAACACCTTGCCGCCTTCAACTTTCGTGGGATAGGTTTTCAGGTTCACACACGCTGGTGCACCTT
>JANMEM010000261.1:0-1882 GCA_031376985.1 Hyphomicrobiales bacterium | reverse complement strand
CGGCGCTGACCGTCCTGATTCACGTGAAACCCTATCTTGGCAGCAGCGGCAGAGGTCAAAACCAGTGCATTCGCCAGCGTCCGAGCTTGGGCCAACTCAGATTGGCGCTTGGCAAAGGCATCCCGCCGAGTGGCACCCACCAGGCCCAGTTCCAAACCTCGTGGAGTCAGGCGTTCATCGGCATTGTCCGCACGCAGCATCAAACGGAATTCCGCCCGTGAGGTGAACATGCGGTAAGGTTCTGTGACACCTCGGGTGATCAAATCATCAACCATGACTCCGAGATAACCCTCGGCCCGGTCGAAGCCAGCAATTGCCAATCCCGCAGCACGACGCGCTGCATTGAGGCCCGCGATCAGCCCTTGGGCCGCAGCTTCTTCATATCCTGTGGTGCCATTGATTTGCCCCGCCAGGAACAATCCCGGCATGGCCTTCACACCCAAACCATGGTCCAACTCTCTGGGGTCCACATGGTCATACTCGATGGCATAGCCGGGACGGATGATACGCACAGCCTCAAGCCCGGGAATGGAGTGGATGAAAGCCTCCTGCACATCCTCTGGCAAAGAGGTGGAAATACCGTTGGGATAAACTGTATCGTCATCCAGGCCTTCAGGCTCCAGAAAGATCTGGTGTGAATCCTTGGATGCAAAACGGTGGATCTTGTCTTCGATGGACGGGCAATAGCGCGGCCCCGTGCCTTCGATCTGGCCGGAGAACAGTGGCGAGCGCGAAATATTGGCGGCAATGATGTCATGCGTCTTCTGCGTTGTGTGCGTGATGAAACAAGACAACTGTCGCGTGGTAATCTTCTCATTCAAAAACGAAAACGGGATTGGCGGATCATCACCCTGCTGTTCTTCAAGTATGGCCCAATTGATAGTCTTGCCATCCAGCCGGGCTGGCGTTCCGGTTTTAAGGCGGCCCAGTTGCAGGCCGGCATAGGCCAATTGTTGCGACAGTCCCAGCGCTGGCGGATCGCCCACCCGGCCCGCCGGAATCTTCTTGTCGCCAATGTGAATCAATCCGTTGAGAAATGTCCCAGTCGTGAGCACCACGGCGCGGGATTCAATGCGGCGGCCATCCTCGGTAACGACACCGCAGACCTGGCCCTTCTCAATGATGAGCGCATTCACTGCACCTTCAACAATGCTGAGGTTTTCTTGGAGTGACAATTCCTTTTGCATGGTCTCACGATATAGCTTCCGGTCAGCCTGAGCCCGTGGCCCGCGCACAGCAGGACCTTTGGAACGATTGAGCATGCGGAACTGAATGCCTGCCGCATCGGCAACACGGCCCATCAAACCATCGAGCGCATCAATCTCGCGGACAAGATGACCTTTGCCCAATCCACCAATGGCAGGATTGCAGGACATTTCACCCAGAGTCGAAAACTTGTGTGTGACCAATGCGGTCTTGGCACCCGTGCGGGCAGAGGCAGCTGCGGCTTCAGCACCTGCATGACCACCACCCACAACAATCACATCAAAATTATCATTCATAGTTCGTGCCTGATTCGATCCGTCCACGGACGGAAATTACGTTTCACGTGAAACACCCGCCGCGCCGTTTAGGCGTTGCGGCCTTAAAAAGCTATTTGCCGATGCAGAATTCGCTGAAGATTCGACCGAGAAAATCCTCAACGCCCACACGACCTGTAATGCTTGCCATTGCCGTTGCAGCCTTTCGCACATCTTCGGCCATCAGTTCAAGCGCATGATCGGGCTTTGACAGCGCATCGTTAAGGAACCGAATCGAATCTTGAATGGCAATGCGATGCCGCGCCCGCACCATTACCGCCGTTTCGGTCAATGATGTGCGCTGTGAAACGAGATCAGACAACTGTGATTTCAAAAGTTCCAGGCCTTCGCCTGACTTCACC
>JANMEM010000343.1:0-4185 GCA_031376985.1 Hyphomicrobiales bacterium | reverse complement strand
TTTCCTGCGGGTGCTGGCGCGGGCGGTGATTGACGGCTTTCCAATTGGTAAAACTGACATTGCCCTGTCACGCTGGACCATATTAGTGCCAAATCGTCGCTCAGCCCGGGCACTTGAATCCATTCTGCTCGAAGAAAGCGGTGCCAAGGCCATGCTGCTGCCGCGCATCAAACCCATTGGCGATATTGACGAGGATTTGATAGCAGACAGTCTGCCCCAGGAGGGTGTTGCCGATGGCATTTCGAAAACCGACCATCTCCATGCCATTCTCAACTTATTGACGGATTGGGCCAAAAAAAATCCTTCAGCGCAATTGGCTGAGGATGTGATGTATTCCGGCGCACAGGCTTTTGCCTTGGCGTCAAGTTTGCAACAATTGGTCAACCAGTTTGAAACGGAAGATGTTGATCTTGAAACCCTGAAAGGCGTTTATGATCTTGATCTTGCTGGACACCGGCAAAACATTCTTGACCTGCTGAATGTTGTCACCTCCGAATTGCCTGCGTGGCTGGTAAAAGACAAACTCATCGGGCCGTCGGCCCGGCGCAACACATTGATCAGGCTTGAAGCCAAGCGCATTGCCTCGCGGCAACATAAAGGCCCCGTCATCGCTGCTGGTTCTACGGGTACAAATCCTGCCACGCGTGACCTGCTCAAAGCCATCGCTGAACATCCCATGGGGGCTGTGGTGTTGCCGGGACTCGACATTGAACTTGATGATGCGGCATGGAAAACCATAACGCCGGAGCATCCGCAATATGCACTTTCCACCATGTTGGACCAATGGGGTGTCCAACGCAGCGATGTGTCTGTGCTGGGAGACGTACAAAGCAATCGCATGTGGCTGATGGGGCAGGCCTTGCGTCCCGCTGCCGTGGCTGATGACTGGGCGAGTTCTCTTAAAACTGCGGGGCAGCAGGTTCAGAACGGGCTTGCAGGTGTTGAACTTGTCGAAGCCGCTGACCGCCAGCAGGAAGCTGACGTGATTGCGCTGCGTCTTCGAAAGTTTGTGGCTGAGTCCTCCGGCAAGGCCGCACTGATTACACCCGACCGGGATTTGGCGACACGGGTGAAGGCGGCGCTGATACGCTGGGATCTTGCAATTGATGATTCTGCGGGTGAACCACTGGTGCATGCAGGCAAGGCTGCGTTGTTGATGTTGTTGCTGCGCACGATTGAGGAAGAGTTTTCCGCGTCATCACTGTTTGCCCTTTTGTATCAGGCGGACTGCACTTTCGGTGTTTCACGAGATGAACATTTACGCCGTGTGCGTGCGCTTGAACTTGCAGGTTTTCGGGGAATGCCGGAGGCAGATGGATTGGCACATCTTTTGTCACGTCTTGTGGCACGACATGAAGCGGTGACGAAAGAGCCACATGTGCATCCGCTTGTGAAATCTTTGACCGAAGACATGTGGCAAGGTGCAATGGCACTAGCGGCGAAATTGGTGAGCGTTCTCGCGCCGTTGGGAGACCGTGCCGACCGCAGCCTTGCTGAACATATTGACCGGTTGGCAGAGGCTCTGGTTACGTGTTCACCGGAATCAGAAATGACCACGTCTGCTGACCAGTTGATGATTGATGTTCTCATCAGCCTGAAGGATGGTTCGAAGTGGCATCCGGTTTTGCCCCTGTCAAAAACACAACACAGCATTGCCCAGGCCTTGGCCCGTGAAACGTTGCGCCCGCCGCTGAATGACGCAAACCAGCTTTCAATTTATGGTCTGGCGGAAGCGCGCCTGATTGATGTTGAGCTTGCCATTCTTGGAGGGCTTACCGAAGGCTCGTGGCCAGAACACCCGGACTCAGGACCGTGGCTCAACCGGCCCATGCGCAAGGCGCTGGATTTGCAGCAGCCCGAGCGCGACATTGGCGTGACGGCCCATGACTTTGTGCAGGGCTTTGGCCACAGCAATGTCATGATCACATGGCCGAAGCGACTGGGCGGTGCCCCTGCCATTCAATCACGTTGGGTGCTGCGGCTCAAGGCCGTGATGACGGCAGCGGGATTGAATCCTGAGGACGCATTGCAAAAGGCATTGCCGTTGCTGGCCACAAGGTTGGACGCGCCCATGGGCTTTTCGCCATTGCGTGTACCGCAAGCAAGGCCGCCCGTGGAGGCAAGGCCCACCCGTTTCAGTGTGACCCGCGTTGAAACCCTGGTGCGGGATTCCTACGCAATCTATGCCCGCAGTATTTTGAAACTCGAACCACTCGAAGGCATTGGCGAAGATGTGGATGCCAGGCTGCGCGGAAACCTGATCCATGCAGCACTCCAGCGATGGACTGGAGCTGTGTCCCAGGTTCCGCCCAGTGAACGTGTGACATTGTTGTTGGCAAAAGGACATGAAGTGTTTGACCCCTATATGGACATGCCGGAAGTGGCGCGATTCTGGTGGCCCCGCTTTGCCCGCATGGTGAAAGAGTTTGTGGAGCACGATGCAGAGTTGCGGTCTGAAACGCTGAATACGCGCACAGAAATTGACGGACTCCTGACGTTCGATGTTGCGGGTGTGGAGCATGTGTTGACAGCACGGGCAGACCGCATTGACATTTCACACAATGGCGGACTTCGCATCGTGGATTACAAGTCCGGCGCTGTACCTTCGGTAAAGCAGATCAAATCCGGCTTTGCACCGCAGCTGACGCTGGAAGCCTATCTGGCGATGCAGGGTGGTTTTGAAAAGCTCGAAGCGAACCGGGTTGATGATGTCAACTATATTGCCGTTGGCGGTGGATCTGACGGCGTGAAGGTGGTGTCGCTTGCCAAAGACAGTGATGTTGCGGCGGAAGCACTGAACGCATTTTCCAGTTTCAAATTGCTGCTGGAAGCGTTTCAGCGCGTCGACACGCCTTACATTCCCCGCCACAATCCGGAGCTTCAGGACAAGCCCTCTGACTATGATCATCTCTCTCGCAAGCTGGAATGGCAGTTGGAGGGATCAGCACTTTGATTGACGAACCATACAAAAAGAAAGTCCCCACCAAGGAACAGAAAGCGGCGGCTGATCCCGCCCGATCGGTATGGGTGGCTGCGAATGCGGGTTCAGGCAAAACCCAGGTGCTGGTGGACCGCGTGGTGCGTCTGCTGCTCGACGGTGCTGAACCGCAAGCCATTCTATGTCTCACCTTTACCAAAGCCGCTGCCGCTGAAATGTCGAACCGTTTGTTTGAACGTCTCAGTGGCTGGATTGCGCGGACGGATGCCGAACTTGATGACGAACTGAAGCAGCTTGGCGTTCAGGACATTTCCGCAAAAATGCGCGCTTCAGCCCGCAGACTTTTTGCGCGCGCACTGGAAACACCGGGCGGACTGAAAATCCAGACCATCCACGCATTTTGCGAACGGCTGTTACAGCAATTTCCTGTCGAGAGCGGCATGGCGCCGGGCTTTCGAGTGGTGGAAGAGCAAGAGAGCAAACAGTTGTTTCGCGATGCCTTGCTGGAGTCCTTGTTGTCGGAGGACAAGAGCACCCAATCCGCGTGGGAATTCCTGAATGATGGCAGTGTGAGTACTCTGGATCAACTGGAAACACTGGCAAAACCATTTCTCTCCGGCAGCGGTGGCATGCGCCAGCGACTGTCGGATGCAGCACAACTTGCCGAAGTGGAAACGGCATTGCGCGAAATCATTGGTGTGGTGCACATACGCGAGTGCGTTGATATTGAGTTGGAACTCTGCACAATAGATCGATCCCGTTATCAAGCGGCCATCGATGCAATCGGCACCATAGAGGATGATGCGAGATTTAAGACGGGTCTCAGGCTTCGCGCCATAGCAAACGCGGAAAAATCTGAAGATGTTCTCCAAGCACTTTCTGACTTTACATTGGACTCAGACGACAAACCACGTGTCAAATTTTTGCGCGATCCTGCAAGCAAAGCGTTTCCAGCTATAGCGAACTGGCTGTCAGAAGAAGGAAGACGAATCGCTGGTCTATTGCGAGACCTCGCCAACCAACAAACACTCGGCGCCAATCTTGCCATTTATCGTGCCATGGCAGGTGTTATGGCGCGTGTGAATTTTGCAAAACGTGCCCGAGGGCTATACGACTTTGACGACTTGATTGCCCGCACGGCGCAATTGCTGAACAGCCATGAAGCTGCACAGTGGGTGCTTTATAAACTCGACAAGGGCCTCACGCATATTCTTGTTGATGAAGCGCAGGATACGAGCCCTGCGCAA
>JANMEM010000315.1:0-3969 GCA_031376985.1 Hyphomicrobiales bacterium | reverse complement strand
CGTTCACCTCCACTGGAGGTGCCCAACCGGATGGGATGTCCGGCGGCATCTGCAGGGGGTTCAGGTGTGACGACGCCTGAGGCCCTTGTAAACCCCTGATAAGGGTTCTGGTGAGAGTTGGGCCGGGAACCGCACCGGCCGTGTTGGCGGAAGGGCCAACAGTGCGGATTGTAAAAGCTTCGGTTCTGCTTGTGTGCGCCTGCCGTGTCGGATCCTTCCACCTGCACGGGCTGCTTTCTCATGGATGTTATTTGAATATCAGTTCGAAAGCGCAGGATTCTTCAGTAGTGCTGTTACGAAAGGTTCTGCCGCAGCAGGGTCAATTGTCACTGTGACAGCGTCCATGTCCTTTTCGCCGGGAACCTGAAGTGCCGTCACGTTTTTGGCCCTGGTTGGGAAAGGCTGCATAACACTGTAGGTGTGGCTGTCTCCGTAAACCAGCAGCACCGGCTTTCCGAATTTTGCCGCATTGTCGATGATGGCATTGCCGATGTTGAGGAAGCCGGAATGGCGCAACCACGTCTCGTCTTTTTCAGCGTTCCAGTCGAATTCAAACATGTTGGCTTGCATGCCGATGACGACGGCTTTTGCGTCCTTGGCGGAAGCGAAAGTGGCGTTGATCCATTCGACGTCGGCTGCATCACGGGCGAAAAATTCGGCCACGGCTTTCGGGTCACGGATTTCGAAATTGTTGTTGGAGCCTGGCACGTGGACGGTGATGAAGGCCACGTCCTTGTGTATCAACATGGCATTTTCGGGATAGCCTTCGGCGGCTTGTGATGTGACGTCGAGTTTGGTCTGGCCGAAGGATTTTGTGGGTGTGCCGAAATAGGTTTTGCGGATGAAAGCCAAGCGATCCAGCGGATCAAACTTGCCTGCCTTTTCGCGGTGGCAGTCGGTCCATTCATTGTCGCCGATGGAATAAAGCAGGGCAGCCGCGAAGCTGTTGAGGTAGGACAATTGCTGAGTAAGCGCTTCGTCGGAGCAGGGGGTGGAGCCGGATTTCGTATCGCCGACGTGGATGACGAGGTCAGGTTTCTTGGCGTTGATGGCACCGATCAGCGCTTCGTATTGCGGGTAGACTTCCGCAGGCTTGCCGTAAGCCGTATCGCCCAAGGTGACGATGGTGAAGGTTTCGGCGAGCGCGGTGCTGGAGGTGAGGGCGAGGATGGTGGCGGTGAGAAGAGATTTGAACATGGTGAAGCCTCCTGATGATTGCAGCGTCATGAGGCTGATGCTGCCGTGCAACGGTTGGATGACGGGTTGGAGTTGGATAAAGGCAAATGTTGACGCAATTAAACCAACGAGGAAAAACACATGGGCAGTTTTGGAAAAGATCTGGTTCAGTCACTGGGTGAAGCCCTGGCTCATGCAAAGGGCAAGGGACCCGCGACTGTCCACGCGCCACTCGATCCTTCCGAGGTTCGCAAACACGCCAAGTTAACACAGGCGCAGATGGCACCTTTGATGGGTATGAGTGTGTCTGGCTACTGCAAGTGGGAACAAGGCAAGCGTAGCATCAGCGGCCCCGCTGCTTCGTTATTGCGGATCATTGAGATGGAGCCTGAGGTGGTGAAGCGGGTTTTGGTTTCGAATGGATGAGGAGGCGGGTTTGCTGGTGATGCTAAAGCATTGAAAGATTTCAGATGAGCAAAACAATTTGCATCAGGGTGCAAACTCTTACACCCGATGAGAATTTCTCTCGGTTCAAGAATTTTGGCGAAGACGTTTGGCGATATTGTAGCGATACAGAGAACGCCGTCGTCACTCTTGAAGAAGTTGATCTTTCGGAGGATCAGCTTAGGCTTTCTGACATTCTCGTGCGGAAAGCACGCCGTGCACAAAAGGACTTGCTCAAAATTGCTGATCGCCATTATTTCTCTGGGGAAGTTGTGTCGATTGTTATCGAATAGTTTGACCCACGCAGAGCAAATCGATTGAAAGCCCGCACTACACAGCTATAGTATTCTAGTTGACTAAACTAACTTAGTCGACTAAATAGAACGATATGAAAACGGTCAACATTCACGAAGCCAAAACCCACTTGTCGCGCCTGCTTGCGGGCGTCGCAAATGGCGAGTCATTTGTTATCGCCAAGTCCGGCAAGCCGGTGGCCGACCTGACGCCGACAGGAAAAAAACGTAAGCGGCGTATCGGATTTATGAAAGGTATGGGACAAGTGCCCGACGACTTCAATTCGATGTTTGCAGATGAGATCGCCGACATGTTTGAGGGAAAGTATGATGGTTCCGGACTCTTTGAGAAGAAGACGTGAAATATCTGCTCGATACGCAGTTGCTCATTTGGTTGGCGCTCGGGAATAGCCGACTTCCAACCAAGATTGTGGAACTTCATGAGGATCCTGAAAGCGAGTTATATTTCAGTGTCATCAGCATTTGGGAGACAGCTATCAAGCAAGCGCTCGGCCGTACCGATTTTCAGGTAGACGCAGGTTTGCTGCGGGTGAATCTACTAAGCGAAGGGTATGTTGAAATTCTCGTCGAAAGCCGCCACGCGCTCGAGGTTCGCAACCTCCCGCCAATTCATCGCGACCCTTTTGACCGAATGCTCATTGCTCAGTCGCGAGTTGACGGATTAGTTTTGTTGACGACCGATATTGAAATGTCAAAGTATCATGGCACGGTCAAGAAGGTTTGACAGCATCGTTGTCTTGTTGATCATTAAGCGGTTTTCTAGCACGCAGCCGATTGTACTCCTCCACACTCATCAAAATCAGCCGTGGCTTGCCCCGTTGTGTAATCGTAATCGGGCCCTGCAAAGCCCGAGCAATAATGTCGCCGGATTTGCGGGAGAGGTCTGATGTGGAGTATCTCATCCTCTCCACATACAGCATTGCTGTATATGCTGCAACTGCTGTATTTGTTGTATGTCAAGTGTTAAAATAAGCCCGGTTGACGAAATGGACTCATATCTCTAAACAGCGCTTATTCCACATACGTCGAGATGGCGGCAGGGCTTTCGAGCTTTGGCCGCCTTGTTGCTTGTGTGGGATAAAATCAAATACTATCATGCGTTTAGGCGTATGGAATAGGGGTATAGCTCAGTTGGTAGAGCGATGGTCTCCAAAACCATAGGTCGTGGGTTCAAATCCTACTGCCCCTGCCATTTGGTTTTTTGATTCTAAGGCTGTGATTTTGCGGGTGGCGGCACCCATATAAGAGTGGCTTGTAATAAAAACGTTTGAAGGACCACAATGGCCAAGACCAATCCCGTCGAGTTTCTGCAGGAAGTACGCGAAGAAGCCCGCAAGATCACGTGGCCTTCGCGCCGGGAACTCATGGTGTCCACGGTGATGGTTTTTATCATGGTTATTGCGGCGAGCCTGTTCTTTCTCGGGGTGGATGCCATCCTGAAATACGTGGTTGACGGCATTCTGTTCGGTTTTAATCGCGGTTGAGGCAAGCATAACAAATGGCAAAACGCTGGTACATCGTTCACACCTATTCGAATTTCGAAAAAAAGGTGATGGAAGACATTCGGAAACAGGTTGCACAAAAGCATCTTGACGAGATGTTTGAGCAAATCATTGTTCCAACCGAAGAAGTGATTGAAATCCGTCGTGGCCGCCGCATCAAGAGCGAACGCCGCTTTTTTCCCGGCTATGTGCTTGTGAAGGTCGATTTGACTGACGAAGTGTTCCACTTGATCAAGAATACGCCAAAGGTTACGGGCTTTTTGGGCTCCGGGCTGAAGCCTGTTCCAATTTCAGACGTCGAGGCCAACCGCATTCTCAATCAGGTTGCTGAAGGCGTAGAGAAGCCGAAGACCTCGATCCACTTCGAGATCGGCGAGCAGGTCAAGGTGGCCGATGGGCCATTTGCATCATTCACGGGTCAGGTTGAGGAAGTGGACGAAGAACGTTCGCGCCTGAAGGTGGCGGTGTCGATTTTCGGCAGGCCAACGCCTGTTGAACTCGAGTATGCGCAAGTCGAGAAGATGAGATAAGAA
>JANMEM010000313.1:0-2594 GCA_031376985.1 Hyphomicrobiales bacterium | reverse complement strand
TTCCAGAGTATGGGCGACGAATGCGGGTTCGTTGCTTTTGCCACGAAACGGAACAGGAGCCAGATAAGGCGCATCGGTTTCCACCAGAATGCGGTCCTCCGGCAGAGCCTGCGCCGCAACGCGCAAATTCTCTGCCGTCTTATAGGTCAGGATGCCTGAGAACGATACATAGAGTCCGAGTTCAACGCCGCGTTCGGCCAGCCATTGTTGGCTGGTGAAGCAATGCAGCACGGCCTTGAACGCTCCTTTTGCCATTTCCTCTTCCAACACTCGTGCCGTGTCATCTTCAGCTTCGCGCGTGTGGATAACGAGCGGCAATCCGGTTTCCCGCGCCGCCGCGATGTGATTGCGAAAGCCAAACATCTGCGCTTCCCGCGGGCTCAGATCATAATGGTAATCAAGGCCAGCCTCACCCAACCCTACGACTTTCGGATGCTGCGCAAGCGTGACCAGTTCATCAACCGTCACATCCAATTCCTCGTGAGCATTGTGAGGATGAGTACCAACCGTGCAGAACACGTTGTCATGTGCCTCGGCAATACCAATAATCTTTGCGGCGTTGCGTACACGGGACGAAATCGACAGCACCAGTCCAACACCAGCGACCTCGGCCCGCTTCAACACAGCGGGCAGGTTTTCGTAAAGACCGTCATAGTCGAGGTGGCAATGGCTATCGACGATCAGGCTCATGCGGGCTTGGTTTCTTCATCGACAAAGCGCGGGAATATGGCTGCGGGTGGAGGGAGGTTCGCGCCAGACTGTAGTCGATCCCCAAAATGAGCAAAGCTACGCTTGTCTTCGGGTACTGCCAGAAGATCCAGTAATTTTGCAGCCGACTGCGGCACATAGGGCTGGATCAAAATACCAATCATGCGCAACACTTCCGCAGTGGTCCACAACACGGTTTCCATCCGGGCGGGATCAGTCTTCTTCAAAGCCCAGGGCTCCTGCCCTGCGAAATAGCGATTGGCTTCAGCCACAACACGCCAGATAGCGTCCATCGCCTTGCTGATCGCATAGTCACCATGTTGTTTGCGACATTCGGCAAGTAACGCATCGGCTGCTGTCAATATTTCTTCATCCGGTGCCGTCAACGTTCCTTTCACTGGAACTTTCGCGCCACAGTTCTTGTTGACCATCGACAGAGAACGTTGCGCCAAATTGCCCAGATCATTGGCAAGTTCGGCATTCATGCGGGCAATAATCGCTTCGTGGCTGTATCTGCCGTCTTGGCCGAATGGCACTTCGCGCATGAAGTAATAACGCACCGGGTCCACGCCGTAGCGTTCCACCAAATCCGTAGGCGACACGATGTTGCCAGTGGATTTTGACATTTTCTCGCCCCTGTTGAACAGGAAGCCGTGCACAACAATTTGTTTGGGCAGGGGCAAATCCGCAGACATCAGAAACGCCGGCCAATAGATGGCGTGGAAGCGCGTAATGTCTTTGCCGATGACATGGGCCGCAGCCGGCCAGTAGTGGCTCTTGGGGCCGTTGCGATCAGGAAACCCGGTGGCCGTAATATAATTGGTCAGCGCGTCTACCCACACATACATAACGTGCTTTGGATTGCCCGGAACAGGAATGCCCCAGTCAAATGTGGTGCGGCTCATTGACAGGTCGAGAAGCCCACGTTCGACGAAGGACACGACCTCTTTGCGATATTGTTCCGGCACGATGAAGTCGGGGTTCTTGGCGAAGTGTTCCAGCAAAGGTTTGGCATACGCCGAGAGTTTAAAAAAATAACTTTCCTCTTCCACCCATTCGACGAGCGTACTTGTCTTGATCGAGAAGCGACGGCCATCGCGTTCTTCAATTTCATCTTCGCCGTAGTAGGCTTCGTCCCGCACGGAATACCACCCGGAATATTTCGAGAGATAAATATCCCCCTTCGCTTCCATGCGTTTCCAGATTGCGGTGACAGATGCTTTGTGGCGTTCCGAAGTTGTGCGCACAATGTCATCAGCGCGGGCGTTCAGCATGTCGCCCATGACCTCAAATTGCGCTGCCGTGCGGTCCGCTAGGCCCTGCGGCGTCAAGCCATCGCGCACTGCTGTTTGCTGCATCTTCTGGCCATGCTCATCCATGCCCGTGACAAACAATACATCGGTTCCGTCCAGCCGTTGGAACCGCGCCATCACATCGGTGGCAATGCGTTCATAGGCATGGCCAATGTGCGGGGCTCCATTGGCGTAAGGTATTGCAGTGGTGACGAGATAGGGTGTTTTGGTCATGGGCGCGGTAATGCCCCGAAATCACGCCGCCTTCAAGGCATGATCGAGTTGGGCAAGTGCGTCCATTACGGCAGTACGGCGGTCGAGATTATAGCCGGACACGACTGCCTGTTGCTTGGCCAATTCAGCATGCAAAACTGACAGGCTGTTGATGCCCTGCGAATTTGCGCGTTGCGCCACCCAATCCAGCAACAGTCCCATGAAAATCTCAAAATCCTGCACGGCCAAAGCTCGTGACGCGAAATGCTGGCCAATTGAACTCCGCAACGGCGCGTCAAGCCGTTTGGCAGTGACAAAGGAATGAAACGCCTTGGCACCTTCGCTGCTCACAAGCTGCAAGGACAAGCCAGGGCTGCCACC
>JANMEM010000282.1:0-1810 GCA_031376985.1 Hyphomicrobiales bacterium | reverse complement strand
AAGGTGCTTGGACCACGTAACATGATGCCTAACCCCAAGGTTGGCACCGTAACCATGGACGTGACCGCCGCTGTGAAAGCAGCCAAGGGTGGTGCTGTTGAGTTCCGCGTTGAAAAGGCCGGCATTGTGCAGGCCGGTATCGGCAAGGCCTCATTCACGGTTGAGCAGATTGCTCAGAATGTGAAGGCATTTGTGGATGCTGTGAACAAGGCGAAGCCCGCCGGTTCAAAGGGTACGTATGTGAAGAAGGTATCACTGTCGTCATCGATGGGCCCCGGCGTGAAGCTGGATCAGGCGACGCTGACGGTAGCCTAACAAGAGTTTCATGCACGAGGGCGTCGTGCCCTCGCGCATGATTGTCGACAATACCTGAAGGTATTGCGACGCCCTGTCCGAGATTGCCGGTGCTGATGGCGACATCAGCTTAATCCATCAGCCAGCATGAGATGGGTCAAAACGTTTCGAGCCTTCGCAAGAAGGATTTTGAGTCGGTTGCGACCTCAGACACCTCGCGCTCTCACTTGAGTGAGCAGGGGACAGGCAATAGAGCGCCGGAGACATTTCCGTTTCCGGCAGGTCAAACCGGTGTGAGGGGAAACCTTCCCACCTAAATGGAGAAGAGCACGTGGAAAAAGCTGAGAAAAAACAGCTCGTCGCGACGTTCAACGAAGTGGCCAAAACCGCTTCTGTGATCGTGGTGGCCCACAACAAAGGCTTGACTGCGAACCAGGTCCTCGACCTGCGTAACAAGATGGCCAAGGCGGGCGCAACCATAAAGGTTGTGAAGAACCGTCTCGCAATTATTGCTCTTGAAGGTACTGACGCAAACGGGATTTCAAAACTTTTCGTTGGCCCCACCATGGTGGCCTACGGCAAAGATCCTGTTGCGGCTCCGAAGGTCATTGCTGACTTTGCCAAGGCCCACGACAAGCTCGTGGTTCTCGGTGGATCACTCGGCAAAACCGTGATGGATCCCGCAGGCGTCAAGGCACTTGCAGAACTGCCCTCGCTGGATCAGCTCCGGGGCAAGCTTATTGGCGTTATCCAGGCCCCTGCGACGAAAATCGCCGGTGTCTTGGCGGCTCCGGCCGGCCAATTGGCGCGCGTTTTCAATGCCTATGCCACTAAAGACAATGCTGCGTGACCCGCTATTTGTTGAAAATCTAAACAACCGACTTACATAAGAGAGTACTCAAAATGGCCGATCTCGCCAAAATCGTAGAAGACCTGTCCGCGTTGACAGTTTTGGAAGCTGCTGATCTTTCCAAGATGTTGGAAGAAAAGTGGGGCGTTTCCGCCGCCGCTCCAGTTGCTGCTGCCGCAGCTGCCGGACCTGCTGCTGCCGCTGCTGAAGAAAAGACCGAGTTCACTGTGATGCTGACCGCCGCTGGCGACAAGAAAATCGAAGTGATCAAGGAAGTGCGTGCCATCACCGGACTTGGCCTGAAAGAAGCCAAGGACCTTGTTGAAGGCGCTCCAAAGGCCGTGAAGGAAGGCGTCAACAAGAAAGACGCTGACGACATGATGAAGAAGCTCATGGCGGCTGGTGCCAAGGTTGAGTTGAAGTAATTTCTGCATCACCGACTGCGGGCGCTCGCTCGCTGTCGGTGATGGTTTTGTTTGTAACGGTTTGGTTGATGGTCTGAAGCGCGGGCCTTCGAGCAAGCCGTTAGGCTCGTCTAGTGTGACGGGTAAAACGTATGATGACTGATAGGGAAAAACACATGGCCGATACCCGTACCATTGCAAGCCGCAAGCGCATTCGCAAAGTGTTTGGCAAGGCAATTGAAGTTGCCGAAATGCCAAACCT
>JANMEM010000242.1:0-3042 GCA_031376985.1 Hyphomicrobiales bacterium | reverse complement strand
TTTATCTGTGGTTGGCGGAGCGTGTAACATGAAGCTTGCAAAATACTCCAAAAAGCGGCTCGAAATTTTCGTTGAAGCTCCAGCATTGCAACAGGTTGTTGCTGCGTTAGAAGCAGCGCACGTCCACGGGTTCACTGTGCTTGAAGCAATAGCGGGAACCGGCCACGCTGGGCACTGGCGACTGGATGACAGTTTCAACAATGCCACCAATGTTCTGGTTGTCGTTTGTGTGCTTGATGCTGCCCTTGTTGATCAAGTCGTTGATGCAGTGTTCGAGATTGTTCAACGCCAGATCGGTGTCCTTATGGTGTCCGACGTGATGGTGGTGCGGCCTGAACATTTCTGATATGGCCGCAACCAATTCAACTGACAGGCAGGCTCATGAATTTTCCAGAACGATTGCTGAACGGCTACGGCAATTTTCGCAACGGCCGGTACTCAGAAGAAACTGAACGTTATCGCAAACTGGGCGAAGGCCTGCAAAAGCCCACCGTGATGATCATTGCGTGTTGCGACTCACGTGCCGCACCCGAAACCATTTTTGATGCGGGGCCAGGCGAAATTTTCGTGATGCGAAATGTCGCAAATCTGGTGCCGCCCTATGCGCCTGATGGAAAACATCATGCCACCTCTGCTGCAATTGAATTTGCCATCATCGCACTTGCCGTCAAACATGTTGTGGTCATGGGCCATGGGCGCTGTGGCGGCATCAGGGCTGTAGTCGAAGGCGGCGATCCCTTGTCCGCGGGTGACTTCATCGGAAAGTGGATGTCGGACGTGAAAGACGTAGCTGAGGCGGTGCGGGAAGATCATCCGCATGACCACACCCACGACCTTCAAACTGCCGTGGAACATGCAAGTGTGGAACACTCATTGGCCAACTTACGGACTTTTCCATGGTTGCGCATGCGTGAGAATAAACGCGAATTGACTGTGCATGGAGCTTGGTTCGACATTGCGCTCGGTGAACTTCACGTTTTCAACGAAAGTGACAAAGGCTGGAGTTTGGTGCAAAGCTGAATTTTCGTCCTTGGCCCTGTCTGAAACCCACCAAGATTGAGGGGTGGACAATGCAAAATTCCTCGCCTAATAGGACCGCGCACTGGAAAAAACAGAAGTGAATTTCCAGCCGCATTTCACCAAAGGATGGGCGCATAGCTCAGGTGGTAGAGCAGCTGACTCTTAATCAGCGGGTCGTAGGTTCGAGTCCTACTGCGCCCACCATCCTTTGGTTGATATCAGCACCTGCGGTAACCGTTAAAACACAGGCACCTTTGTGTCGGGCGCCTGTATTTGGTTTGGAAGATCAATTGTCTTCTTCGTCATCCACATTGCTGATTTTCAGACCTTCAACACACAGTTTGGTTTTAAACGGTCCAAGGGTACGGGCGCGATAGAGAAAGTCCAGTTGCGAAATACGTCGGGCTTCACCACGCAATGCAATCGGGCCAATGCGACCGCCAGCAGGCAGAACTTGCCGGATCTGATATTTGTCGCGCCCACCATTGGCATAATTGATGGTCATTTCGCCCATTTCAATATCATAGTTTTGCGACCGGAGTCGCAAAGCCTTGAAACGATCTGCCGTGCTGACAACAAGTGAATCGCGATCGCCCAACAGACCAACTTTTTGACAACCGAGTTCCACCCACTCTGTTGTTTGCGGCGGTGGTGCAGGTGGCTCCGCCCGGCCCTGATCAGCCAGCAGAATCAGCGTCACTGCACCTTTTGGAATATATGTGATTTCAACACTGCGAATGGGGCGCGGCTCCTCCAACGCGAACAAGGCACTCCGTTCACCATCCCGCAAGACTTGCCGAACCTTGACAACTTCAGTGTCACCGTCAGCATATTTGACTTTCAGTGAGCGCACATCCGCCGTACCACCATCAGCTTCAATGCGCATGGCATTGATGCGGCGATCTTCCTGCCGGATTTGATAAATGCCAACTTCAGGCGCTGCAGGTTCGGGCTCGTAAGACAAAGTGCCAACCGGGCGCAAACGCACCTCGGCATTGGCAGGAGCAACAAGCCCCGAAAAGCCGACAAGTGCCGAAATGGCAATAGCCGTGAAAAGGTGTTGTCGCATAAAAATTCCTCCGCTCTGAATGCCCAAACCTAGCCTGAGTCTCGCAGGCGACAAAGGCGGGATTTAGGCGGAATGCTTTAGTGCAAAATCTGCTCGAGAAATTGCTTCGTGCGCGGACTTTTGGGATTGTTGAAGAACTCATTCGGTTCATTCTGTTCAACGATCTGCCCCTGATCCATGAAAATCACCCGATTTGCCACCTGCCGTGCGAAGGCCATTTCATGGGTAACGCACAGCATGGTCATGCCGCCTTGTGCGAGATCCACCATCACGTCCAACACTTCCTTGATCATTTCGGGATCAAGCGCTGACGTGGGTTCGTCAAACAGCATGATTTTCGGGTTCATGCAGAGCGCACGGGCAATGGCGACGCGCTGCTGCTGGCCACCGGAAAGTTGGCCTGGATATTTAAGTGCCTGCTCCGGAATTTTGACGCGCTTCAAATATTTCATCGCAATCTCTTCGGCCTCGGCCTTGGGTTGTTTGCGTACCCACATCGGTGCCAGCGTCAGGTTTTCCAGAACGGTGAGATGTGGAAACAGGTTGAAGTGCTGAAACACCATGCCAACTTCGCGGCGCACATCGTCGATGTTTTTGAGGTTCGTTGTGAGCGGAATACCGTCCACAATGATATCGCCCTGCTGGTGTTCCTCGAGACGGTTGATGCAGCGGATCATGGTGGACTTGCCAGAGCCTGATGGCCCGCAGATGACAATACGCTCGCCCTTTTTCACATCAAGGTTGATGTCGCGCAACACATGGAACTGGCCATACCATTTATTGACGCTCTTCATTTCAACGGCGGAATTGGCCATGGTTTACCTCGTATGACTGGTGTTGAGCCTGCGCTCAATGAATTGGGAATAGCGCTACATGGCAAAGCAGAAGGCCCAGTAGATCAGCTCCAGTGCGAAATAGAATGTGAATCCGGTCTGGCCCGATGCCCAATTCGC
>JANMEM010000239.1:0-9356 GCA_031376985.1 Hyphomicrobiales bacterium | reverse complement strand
AGATCATCGATCAGCAACACGCGGTCACCTTGCTGAATGGCGTCGGCGTGGATTTCAATGGTGTCCACGCCATACTCCAGGGCATATTCCTGCCCGATGACGCGATGGGGCAGTTTGCCTTTTTTGCGAATGGGAATGAAGCCACGACCCAAATTGTAAGCCACGGCACCGCCGAGAATAAATCCGCGCGCTTCAATGCCTGCAACGTAGTCTATTTCGCCTTTCAGGAAGGGCCAGGTCAATTCATCAACAGTGGCGCGAAAGCCGTGCATGTTGGAAAGCAGTGTGGTGATGTCACGGAACAGGATGCCGGGTTTGGGATAGTCCGGTATGGTGCGAATGTAGCGTTTGATGTCGAAGCCGTTGCGCAGGTCCATGGGTATGTTCCGTTATGGCCATTTGACGACGGGCGGCATGGAGGAGAGAATTGAGTCCACATTGCCACCGGTTTTCAATCCGAAAATTGTGCCGCGATCATACAGCAGGTTGAACTCCACGTAGCGGCCACGGCGGATCAATTGTTCCTCGCGGTCTGCATCAGTGTAAGGCAGCGGTAAGTTGCGGCGCACGAGTGCGGGATAGGTTTTGCGCCAGGCTTCGCCCACGTCTTTTGTAAAAGCGAAGTCTGCGTTCCAGTCTCCTGACGCGAGGTTGTCATAAAAAATGCCGCCGATGCCACGCTGCTCCTTGCGGTGAGGGAGATAGAAGTAGTCTTCGCACCACTTCTTGTATCGGTCATAATCGGCAACCTTGTGGGCGTCGCAGGCGGTTTGCAGTGTTGCGTGGAAGTCCATGCTGTCGGGGTCTTCCTGTGTGCGGCGCTTCATCAGCACCGGTGTCAAATCAGCGCCCCCGCCGAACCATGCGTTGGTGGTCACCACAAAACGTGTGTTCATATGAACGGCTGGCACGTTCGGCGACCATGGATGAATGATCAGTGAAATGCCTGAGGCCCAAAAGCGCGGGTCGACATCAGCTCCCGGCATCTGCTTGCGGAATTCGGGGGAGAATTCGCCAAAGACTGTTGAGCAGTGAACGCCGGCCTTTTCAAAAACCTTGCCATGCAGCAAGGCCATTGTGCCGCCGCCTTCATGGTCGCCGCGCTTCCAAGGGGTGCGCACGAAACGCGCTGCTGAGTCGCTTTCTTCTTCGATGGTTTCCAAATCATGAATGATTTTGTTCTGCAAAGACTGGAACCAGGATTCAGCGCTGGATTTTCGGTGGTCAATTTCAGTCATGTTTTCCCGGTCAATTTGCCCCTGTTTTCAAATCTATAAACATTCGGCAGAAGGACGTCAAAGTGATGTTGTTGCCGGAATGTTCAAATTTGAATCATCAGTGAAAGATATTGTTCACGCTGCTGCCTCACGCATTGTTTTGGTATTGAGATGATGTTGCGGTCAGGACACAAATCGTTGGGAGCATAATCATGCGAAATTTTAGCCAGTTCAAATCTGATTGTTTGGGAAATGTGACGATGATGCTGGCCTTGTCGGTGGTTCCCATGCTGATCGGCGTGGGCGCTGCCGTTGATATGGTGCAGGCCAATAACACGTTGACGGTGCTGCAAGGTGCTGCAGATGCAGCGGCAATTGCCGCCGGAAGTTCGCAAACGACCGACGAGGCCGAATTGCTGGAAATTGTGACGAAATACCTGACGACAAATGGAGCGATTGCTGCCCTTGACTCCATTGAGAGCATCGTGCCCAAGCTGGACAAGGTGAAACGGACTTTTTCCGTGACCATTAGGGGCAAGCGCAATACTTCCTTGATGAATCTTGCGGGTATCAACACCATGGATCTCAGTGCCTACTCGGAAGTAAAGCTTGGCGGAGATGGACTTGAGGTGGCGCTTTTGTTGGACAACACCGGGTCAATGAATGCAGCGGGCCGGTTGCCTGCACTGAAAACCGCAGCGAAGCTTCTGGTGGATGAAGTGCTGGAAGTAACAGCATCGGGAAGCTATGCCCGCATCGGCATCGTGCCGTTTTCAAATTACGTAAACGTCGGATTGTCACGTCGCAACAAACCGTGGATTGATGTTGATCCAGACAAGTCCGTGACCAGTCACTCATGTTGGAATACTTATCCCAACGCGACAAAATCGAATTGCCGCCAGGTGCCTTCCGTTGTTGACGGCGTCAGCCAAGGTTCAAGTGAGCAATGTGACTGGCACTATGGTGCTGCCGTTGAACAATGCGGAAACAATACTGCGACTTCTACGTGGAATGGCTGTGTTGGCTCACGGCCTGAACCACTGGATGAAACGATTGGAAATCTTGCAACACGCTACAAAGGTCTTTCAAACGAGTGGTGCACAAGTGAAATTGTTGAACTGACAGACAGCAAATCCAAGTTGCACGATACAATTGATAATTTCGTGGCTACTGGCGAAACCTATGTTCCAGCTGGATTGCTGTGGGGTTGGAACATGCTGGATTCTGAAGCGCCTCTGGAAAAGGCCAAGACTGCTGCGGACATCAAGGCGATGGGCGGCACAAAGGCCATCGTCTTGATGACGGACGGACAAAACACGCTTGCTCCCTATTCACCAAACCATTGGGGTGGCGCAGGTGCTGCTGACTGGGCCAGAGGGGACGCCAAAACCTCTACACTTTGCGAGAACATCAAAGCTGATGGCATCGTTGTCTATACCGTGTCATTCATGGTGACCGACGTAGGTGCCAAGGCACTTTTGGCGAATTGCGCTTCAGATGCATCAAAAGCCTATTCTGCTGACAGCGCTGCGGCTTTGGCTTCGACCTTCAAGGAGATCGGCATGTCGATGACAGCGATGCGGCTTAGCAAATAGCGCGCGACATGTACCAAATGATAAAAATTTAATATAATATCACAATTGGTCCTTAGCGACTTTCCGATAAGTTAGTCCCAACACGAGGGACACATTATGTCGTCAAATGCCAGGTTCTGGAAAAATTCGAATGGCAACATCGGCATCATGCTGGGGCTGGCCATGGTTCCCCTCATGCTGGGGGCAGGCGCTGCGATTGACTTCGGGCGAGCAAGCTATGCACGTACCGTCTTGCAGGGTGCAGCCGACGCGGCAGCCATTGCCGGAGCCACATCCAAAGACAAGTCAGCGAGCAGACTGCAAACCATAGTCGAACAATATCTGGCAGCCAATCACGCAGACAACGCTGTTAAATATATGACCAAAATAGAACAGAGTGTTGACAGTGAAACGGGCACGTTCAATGTGCTTGTCGAAGGTTCCATGCCGACGACTTTCATGGCTGTTGCTGGCATCAAGACCATGGATGTCGGGGTGCGCTCGCAGGTCAATATTGGTACACAGACAATGGAAATTGCCCTTGTGCTGGATAATACGGGCTCCATGGCAGGCAGCAAGATTGCCGATCTGAAAACGTCAGCGATCAATCTTGTCGATATCATTGAAAAAGAAACGTCGGGCAACGGGGACACCAAAATTGCAGTGGTTCCGTTTGCGGAATATGTGAATGTAGGCACCAGCACGGGCTCTCCGAGTTGGTTGGATACTTCCGGCATCGGCAAGGCCACGTGGAACGGCTGCGTTGGATCCCGTTCGAAGCCCAACGACCTCAGCTTGGGCGCTCCTTCGGAAAAATACCCCGCGGTGGCAGGCGTGCCTTGCAACGTTCAAGTACTGCCTTTGACAGGGGATATGGCAAGTGTGCGGAGCCGCATCAATCTGATGTCCGCGAAGGGATCAACCTATATACCCACAGGATTGTTGTGGGGCTGGAATGTGCTGGACAAGAGCGTTCCGTTTACCGAGGGGCTTTCCAAAGGCCAACTGAAAGCCAAAAAAGCCCGTCGAGCCATCATTCTGATGACGGATGGTGAAAACACAATCTCGCCAACTTATCCAGCGCACAACGGCAGCAACCCGGCTGCATCAAATGCCAATCTGGCAGCACTTTGCAATAACGTGAAGGGCGATGAGGTTGAGATTTTTACCGTTTCGTTCATGGTGCCTTCTGTCACCATCAAGAAGATTCTGGAAAACTGTGCAACAGCGCCTGCCAGCTATTTTGATGCGGTCAATTCTGCAGATCTAAACAAAGCATTCGCCAATATTGCGCGGGATCTTGCGGCTGTCCGGCTGTCTCAGTAACGGATTTGCCGCAATGCTTCGCCAGTAACCATGGCGCAAGCCAAGGCGACATTTAGCGACCTTGTCCCTTGCTGCATGGGAATGGTCAGGCGTGCGTCGACAGCGGCGTGAACATGGTCAGGAACGCCAGCTGACTCGCGTCCCAATATTAAAATGTCGTTGTCGCGGAATTCAAATCCGATATAGGGTTGGGCGGCCTTTGTACTCAACAGCAACAGGCGACGACCAAGGTTCCCGGCCTTAAAATGCTCCCATGATGCTGACCGTTGTATGGATGCCAAATCAAGATAATCCATGCCTGCACGTCGGAGCCTGGAATCATCCCACGTGAAGCCTGCGGGCTCGATAATTGTGAGTTTCAATCCCATGCAGGCGCAAAGTCTGGCAATGGCTCCGGCGTTGGCGGCAATGTCTGGCTGAAAGAGTGCGATTTCAAGCATTTCTGCAGAGGGTTAGCGGGTTTCAGCCTGCCCCCGCAAGAGCTGATGATCTGCGACAACCTATGGCTGGACAAGTGATGTTGCCAGTGCCAAATACTGCCCAAATCCAGCAGGTCCGATTGGCTTCAATGGCTCTGTTTTTTGCGTAGACGAGGGAACAGCACGTGTCCACAGCAGACCATGTAGATGATTCAAAGCGAGACTTTCTGTTTATTGCCACTGGTGCCGTTGGTGCTGTTGGTGCAGCCTTGGTGGTTTGGCCATTGATCAACCAGATGAACCCGGACGCTTCGGTGAAAGCTCTGGCTTCAATTGAATTCGATTTGGCGCCTATTGCCGAGGGCCAAGAAGTCACTATCAAGTGGCGTGGAAACCCGGTGATCGTGCGTAATCGCACGGCCAAGGAAATTGAAGCGGCCAAGGCCGTGCCGATGACAGATCTGAAAGACCCGATTGCCCGCAGCGGCCTGGCAAAAGACAGTGACCCGGCAACGGATGAAAATCGCACTGTCAAAGACCATGAAGCGTTTTTGATCATGATGGGTGTGTGCACGCATCTTGGCTGTGTGCCGCAAGGCGACAATTCGGCAAAGGAATTTTCTGTTGTTGAAGGCAACCTGAAAGTTGGCGGCTGGTTCTGCCCGTGCCATGGCTCTCACTACGACACGGCTGGCCGTGTTCGCAAAGGCCCGGCTCCGCAGAATTTGCCGGTACCTCCTTATAAATTCCTCACCGAAACCAAAGTTCAAATCGGCTGAGCGGGAAAAACACCATGAGCGGACCTTCCACATATACCCCCACGAGCGCCTTCGGAAAATGGATGCATGAGCGTCTGCCGATTTATGCGCTGGTCAAAGAATCTGTGCTGGATTTTCCAACGCCGAAAAACCTGAATTATTTTTGGACATTCGGCGGCATTCTTGCAGTGATGCTGGTTGTGCAGATCATCACAGGCATCACACTTGTGATGCATTATACGCCGCATGTAGATATGGCTTTTGACTCCAAAGAAGCAATTATCCGCAATGTGAACTATGGCTGGATGATCCAGAAGATCCATGAAACCGGATCGTCGATGTTCTTTATTGCCGTATATATTCACATGTTCCGTGGCATGTATTATGGCTCCTACAAAGCGCCGCGCGAGGTGTTGTGGATGATCGGCGTCATCATTTACCTCATCATGATGGCGACGGCGTTCATGGGCTATGTGTTGCCGTGGGGCCAGATGAGCTTTTGGGGTGCCAAGGTTATTACCAACCTTTTCTCTGCCATTCCGTTCGTAGGTGACTCTGTTACGACGTGGCTGTGGGGTGGATACTCGGTTGACAATCCAACGCTGAACCGGTTCTTCTCGCTGCACTACCTGCTGCCGTTCGTGCTGGCGGGCGTGGTGGGCTTGCACATCTGGGCTCTGCACGTGCCAGGCAACAATAACCCAACGGGTGTTACCGTAAAGAGTGGACAGGATACTGTTCCATTCCACCCTTATTATACTTTGAAGGACGGATTTGCGATTGTCGTTTTCTTCCTGTTCTTTGCTTTCTGGGTGTTCTTCCGTCCGGACTATCTGGGCCATGCCATCAACTATGAGCCTGCCAATCCGTTGGTGACGCCTGCTCACATTGTGCCTGAATGGTATTATCTGCCGTTCTACGCAATCTTGCGTTCGATCCCTGACAAATTGGGCGGCGTCATTGCAATGTTTGGCTCGATCCTCATCCTGTTTGTTCTGCCGTGGCTTGATACATCGCGTGTGCGCTCTGGCAACTACCGGCCAATCTTCAAGGGTTTCTTCGTGGTGTTCGCCATTGCGTGTGTGGCTTTGGGGTACATCGGGTCAAAGCCCGCCGAGGGCGCCTATCTTATCTGGGGGCGCATTCTCACGGCATATTACTTCATCCACTTCCTTGTGATATTGCCATTGTTGGGTCTGTTGGAAAATCCGAAGCCGGTGCCAGCCTCCATCGCTGATGATGTGCTGACCAAATACAAAATGCACGCGCTTCAGCCTGCCGAATGATTGTGGAGATCTTGTCACATGAATAAAGTCAAAGCAATCTGCCTCGCTGGCGTTGTGGCATTCTTGCTTCCCACGATTTCGTTGGCTGCTGAAAGTCAGAAAGTGGCGAAAGACGTCAAGTTCTCTTTCGATGGCGCATTCGGCACTTTTGATCGCGAACAGCTGCAACGCGGCTTTAAGGTTTACAAGGAAGTCTGTTCAAGCTGTCATTCAATGCGGCTGATCTCTTTCCGCAATCTTTCCGAAGGTGGGATATTTTCCGAACCGCAAGTGAAAGCCTTGGCTGCGACTTATACCGTAAAAGATGGTCCTGACGCAGCGGGTGAGATGTTTGATCGTCCCGGCTTGCCATCAGACCGTTTGCCTTCGCCATTTGCGAATGCTGAAGCGGCTAAAGCCGCCAACGGTGGCGTGGTGCCACCTGACATGTCATTGCTGACAAAATCGCGGCCAGGTTGGTACGGCACGTTCAACCAGCTCTGGAATGGCATTGGCGGTCCACAATATGTTTATTCGGTGGTGACTGGTTATGAAGAGCCAGATGCCGAGCTGGCGAAGGAACAACCCGAAGGAAAGTATTACAATCCATATTTTGGCTCAGGCCATTGGATTGGCATGCCGCTGCCACTGGCGGATGGTCAGGTGACTTTCGACGATGGCGCACCGAATACTGTAGATGACATGGCGCGCGATGTTTCAGCGTTCCTGGCATTCACGGCTGATCCCAACATGGAGTCGCGCAAACGCACGGGCTTCATGGTGATGATCTATCTTGCTGTGTTGTCGGTGTTGCTCTACTTCGTGAAAAAGCGGGTTTGGGCTGATCAGCATTGAAATAAATTCAGAGACGAAGGAAAAGGGGCGGTGATTGACTGCCCCTTTTTCTTTTGTCTGTTTGCCAATTGGAGAGTTCCATGACGAAATCTGTGCTCGGTATCATTGGTGGTTCGGGTCTTTATGATTTGTCTATGGACAATGCGCGTTGGCAAACTGTGGAGAGCAGCTTTGGCGCTCCGTCGGACCAGTTGCGCTTCGGTGACATTGCGGGATTGCCTGTGGTGTTTTTGCCCCGACATGGGCGCGGCCATGTCTGTTCGCCGACAAGCATCAATTACCGCGCCAATATTGACGCCTTGAAAAGGGCTGGTGTGACGGATGTGATTTCGCTGTCTGCCGTGGGATCGTTGCGCGAAGACTTGCCGCCCGGCACTTTTGTAATTGTCGATCAGTTTATTGACCGGACCTATGCCCGTGAGAAAAGCTTTTTTGGCACAGGCTGCGTCGGACACGTTCCATTCGCGCATCCTGTCTCACCTGTGTTGGCAAAGGCGGCGGCGAAGGCACTGGCCGATGAAGGCATTCCGCATCACATCGGTGGAACCTATGTGGTGATGGAGGGGCCACAGTTTTCGACACTTGCGGAATCTGAGTTGCATCGGTCATGGGGTGCGTCGGTGATCGGGATGACCAATATGCCGGAAGCCAAGCTGGCGCGGGAAGCCGAGCTTTGTTATGCCACCGTCGCCATGGTGACGGATTTTGATGCGTGGCACCCGCAACATGAGGTTGTCGACGTTGCGCAAGTGGTGGCGACCATGAAGGGCAATTCAGCTTTGGCAAAAGCTTTCGTTCTGCGCCTCGCCAAGGATTTTCCGCGCGAACATCCGAAATGTCCCGTGGGGTCAGACCGCGCTTTGGAACATGCGATCATGACGGCACCGGACAAGCGCGACGCCGGATTGCTGGAAAAACTATCGGCTGTAGCAGGCCGGGTACTTTAATTATGCTTGGCGGCTTTCAGACCTGCTGAGGCGCTGAGGCGTTGATTCAACACCAGTCGCACGAATGGATGTTTCAACAGACGCTTTTGTTCGGCGGCATCGAAGGCCGCATGTTGACGGTCGCAATTTCCGCGCATTTTCTTCCACAATTGGGCGGCTTGCCTGTCCAACACTTTGCAATCATTGGTGCGCAGTGCCTTGACCGAAGCTTCCAGAGTCTTTGCGCAGCCCATCCAGATGCGCCGATGGGTTTCTTCATGGATTTTCAGGAATGACTTGAACTGGCTCCACTTTGAAGCTGTGGTACCCGTGAGTGCGGCTTCGTTTTTCAGCTTCGGAAGATTGATGGTGAAATCGATATTGAACTTGTAGCCGTCCACCTGGCAGGACTTGCCCTTGAGGACCATGCGGCCGCTTTGCGCGGATGTGGCCAAGGTCGATGCGTAGGCGTTCACGCCGTTTACATCCGGCCCGCGGCTGATCATTGCGGCGTAAATTTCGCCTGGGGTATTCCCGGAAATAGGATAGAACTTGTATTTGGTGGACTCAGTGGGTTTTGCCCAGACGTGACCCGACAATATTTGAGCGGACAAGGCAGCCAAAACTGCCAGACCTAAAACCCCCGATTTGCGCATGAATCCCACCTGTCAATTAATTGTTACTGCAAGGTAGAGGCAAAATTGAGTTTTAATCAAGGGCCAGAATGTGAATGTGATTAAATGGCCGGGCGCTTGGCCTTGTTGTGACAAAGTGGTAACAGTCGACCTTCGGGAACGGGTGCAATGCGACGTCAAGGTACAGTCAAATTTTTCAACAAGGACAAAGGCTTCGGCTTTATTGCACCGGATGACGGTGGCAAAGATGTGTTTGTGCACATTTCTGCCGTGCAGCGCGGCGGCATTCCCTGGCTGGAAGAAGGCATGAATTTGTCCTTTGGTGTGCTCGATGATTCTCGCGGCCGAGGACCACAGGCCACTGATTTGCAAATTGTATAG
>JANMEM010000186.1:0-3970 GCA_031376985.1 Hyphomicrobiales bacterium | reverse complement strand
GGAATGATCTGGGCTGTAGTGTTTGGCTTTCTGTTTTTCGGTGAAGTACCAAAATGGACAACAATCGCAGGCATGGCCCTGATTGCCTTGGCAGGCGTTTTGGCGTTGAATGCCGGGAGCAAAGTCAAAGCCCCACATGTGTCCCACGAGTGAGTCCGCCATGCCGAAAAAAAAGCATAGGGGCTTGAAGTTAGCTAAGAACTTAGCTAACTAACCCCTATGAACGTATTTACCATCCACGAAGCCAAGACCAATCTGTCCAAGCTGATCAAACTTGTCGAGGCAGGGGAAGAGGTTGTGATCGCGCGCGGCGAAAAGCCAGTGGTGAGACTCTTGCCTGTAAAAGCTCCGGTGCAAAAGTCACGCGGCTACGGGGCGTGGAAAGGCCAAGTCAAGATTCCTCCAGACTTTTTGGAACCCATGTCGGACGAAGAACTGAGTCTTTGGGAGGACGGCCCGATTGATCCTTCTCCTTGATACCCATGTTTTTCTTTGGCAGATACTTGGCGATGAGCGTTTGAAACACCGCCAAAAAGCGATTGTAAATGATACTGCGAACATTGTTTATCTAAGCGCCATTTCCATTTTCGAGATGTCAATTAAGGCTGGAATAGGCAAGCTCGATTTGCCAGCGCGTTATCAAAATAACCTGCTGACGATTTACGAAGATTTTGACTTTCGGCCTTTGCCCGTAACTGCGGCGCAAGCCAGTGCCGCCGGTTTTCTTGTAAGCCCACACCGAGACCCTTTCGACCGCTTGCTTGCAGCGCAGTCCATTGTTGAAAACATACCAATCATGACCGTTGATGCCAAGATCAGGGAACTGGGTGCCCGAGTGATATGGTGACACACAGGACTTTACCGCAACGAATTTGAAGGGAGTATAGCAAAACGAACGAAGTATATGAATACATGAATTAAATGCACTGTCACCGTTTCTCTGAATTAAATGCACTGGACTGCACCCCTCAAGTGAGACACGATAAATTCGGTTACAGTGGTTTTCATGTTCGGTTCAGTTCGTGTTTGTCATAGCGAAAGCGGTTTCAAACTCAAGGGGTGAGAGATAGCCCAGAGCCGAATGCAAACGCTCGGTGTTGTAGATATTGGCAATGAAGTCGTTGATACGGCTGCGGGCATCATCAATGGTTTTGAATGAGCGTGCGTTGAGTTCTTCGGTCTTGAGGGTTTTCATAAAACTTTCGGCTTTGGCGTTGTCAAAGGGGTTGCCGGGCCGTGACATGCTGATGATCACATCGTGTTCGCTCAGGCGTTGACGATAAGCGATGCTGGCATATTGCACACCACGATCAGAATGATGAATGAGACTGCCGCGTGGCGGTTTGCGCAGAACAAGTGCCTGGTCAAGGGCGGCCATGGCCACAGAAGTATTGAGGCTTGGTTCCAAGGCCCAGCCCACAGCCTTGCGCGAGAAGGCATCAAGGATGACGGCGAGATAAGCGAAGGCCTTGGCCAAATGCACATAGGTGATATCTGCCACCCAGATTTGATCAGGCCCGGAGGGGCAAAGCCCACGCACCAGATTGGGCACGATGACAAAGCTTTCGGGCTTTCCTGAAGGCGGCACAAGAAACGGTTTTCGACGTAAGGCCAAAAGATTATCTTCCCTCATAAGCCTCAGAACTTTCTTGGCATTTACGATCATGCCTTGCCTGCGCAGGCAGGCGGTGACGCGCCTGTAGCCATAGTATTTGTGCCTGAGACAGATTGTCTGAATGGCGTCCTGCACAGCGTGGTCGGCGGTTTCGTCGCCAGCATCACCAACATGCCTGTAGTAAGTTGCCCGCGACAGGCCAGAGATCTGGCACAGGCGCTGCACCTCAAGACCGGGGGTGGTCGTCGTCATGTCTTTGATGACTTGCGCGAGACGAGAGGTTTTTTGCCTTGCGCTGGTGTCCCTTCCAAGGCGCGCAAGGCTTGTCGAAAAAAATCAAGTTCCAACTGCTGACGCCCGATCACGCGTTCCAACTCAGCAATGCGATGTGCTGATGATGTGGATTCAGCAGGAACAGGGACGGGCCTCAATACTCTCTGCCCAGGCTTGCGTCCTGGTTTGCGGTTCAAGCCCTCGGGGCCATGAGTGTTGTAAGCTCTGATCCAATCATGCAAAGCCTTTCGCGTTACACCCAAATCACGCGCTACAGGCAGTACACCTTCACCCCGCTCAACGCGCTTGATGGCCTTGATCTTCAAAGCAACAGGCATTCGCCCACTCTTCGATTTACTACTTCTTTTCAGCACAGGTCTTCCTCCTCAGACTACCTGTAACCGAATTTATCGTGTCTCACTTGAGGGGTGCAGTCCAGCACTGTCACCGTTTCTACCGTTTCTCAAGCGCCTGAGCGGCCTTGTTCTTACCGTCATCCGGCACGGCGTCATCATCCTCACCCGTCGCAATTCGCATAACCTTGACGGCATTGCCGATCACGCCAGCGGGGCGCTTTTTACCTTTAGGGCCTTTAGGCATCGAAGCTCTCACCGTAGTAATCGATGTATATCTTGCCTATTTCCTTACCTACATTGTCTTTCACCGGGTGAAATCCATCGTCAAATTCGTCTTTTTCGAGTAAGTCAGCCAATTTGCGCAACGCGTCAGCGGCCCATTTGTTTAGCGTCGCAACATTTGGGCCTTCGAAGTCTAGTTCGACATGGCACATTAGGTGAGGCGTGGTTCCATCGTCAAAATCGTCGTTCTCCACCCAGTATCCTCCATGCTTTCAGATAAGCATATAGGAAGTCAGAGCGGCTTGCGATAGGCTGTCAACAGTGATGGATTTCAAACTGATACACTACCGAAAATAGATAGAAAGTGCAAACAAAATTAACGCTGACAAACTTCCGTATTGAAGTGTCTTTGGGCAAAAAATCGAAAGCAGCCTACTCACCCGCCAACAACATCATCTCAAAAACGCGCGCGTCTTTTGCAGCCTCAGCCACATCGCCCCGTCGCAAAGCTGACCGCACACGATCAAGTTTAAACGCGTCCTCTTTCCGAACTGTCGGGCCGAAAGATGCGTCCTCATCCGACTCTTCATAAGAAATTTCAGCCGCATATTGTCCCTCGTGGACAAACATTTTCCTCAATTGGCCCATGGACTACCTCCGGGTTTTCCAGTCATCAAACCATTCCAGAGGATCAGGTCGATAGACTGTCACGAGATGTGTAACTCTCGCATTGTTGCTGGGAATACCCCAAAGAGCGTGAATTGGCAAACCTGCTTCGTCAAGGCACAGTATTAATATAGACGGGCCGCGTTGGTCTTGTGGATAGTCTTCAACAATTTCGGCTGTTTCCAGTCCGCTTAAACATCAGTCATCAAAATACTTCGACGCTCCAAACGAATGAGGGCATGGGACTTTGGCAGCCAAGATCCGGCGGCCACAAACCTTCTGACTTGATCAAACGTCTCACTCACTCCGCTGCCTCTTGCCGTGGCCGTCTCAGCACTTCTTTCAAATACTGCCCGGTATAACTCCGCTTCTCCTTCGCCACATCCTCTGGCGTTCCCGCCACCACAATCTCGCCGCCGCCATCGCCACCTTCCGGACCCAGATCAATCACCCAATCCGCTGTTTTGATGACTTCGAGATTGTGTTCGATCACGACAACCGAATTGCCTTGCTCCACCAGCTCATGCAGCACCTCCAGCAACTTCCGCACATCGTGGAAATGCAGGCCTGTTGTTGGTTCATCCAGCAGATACAGCGTCCGTCCCGTCGCCCGTTTTGAGAGTTCTTTCGCGAGCTTCACCCTCTGCGCTTCACCACCCGACAACGTCGTCGCCTGCTGGCCGACTTTGATGTAGCCCAGCCCCACGCGTTCCAGCGTCTCCATGGTGTTGCGCACCGATGGCACGGCGCGGAAGAATTCGGCGGCTTCGCTCATGTCCATCACGTCCTGCCCGTGCGCCCAGGTCTCCATCAGCCGGGCGGTGGCGAAGCTCGTGGC
>JANMEM010000182.1:0-16248 GCA_031376985.1 Hyphomicrobiales bacterium | reverse complement strand
ATCAGTCAGGTGCTGTATTATTTTGAATCCAATACACGTTCAGCCACCATCATTGGCATTGTCGGTGCGGGCGGCATTGGCCTCACATTGTCAGAACAAATACGCACCCTCGAATGGCAGACTGTGAGTTTCCTGATTATTCTGATTTTGCTGACGGTGACGGCAATCGATTTCCTGTCGACGAAGTTGCGCAAAGCTATTGCTGGCGACGCACAGACCAGTATCTGATATCAGGTGGCTTGATAAACCAGTCTGCCGCCCACGAACGTGGCAATGGGCCGGGTGGAAGTTTTTGGAACAACGATGATATCGGCGCGCTTGCCGACCTCAATTGAACCACGGTCATTAAGGTGCATGGCACGGGCCGGTGCTGAAGAGACCAGGTTCCATGCCGCTTCGAATGATAGTACGCATTTTGACGCGAGATGGAATGCGGCGTGGATGGGTGCTGGGTAGTAATAGTCTGTTGCCAGAATGGTGCATTGTCCCCGGCGCACCGCTTCCTCGGCTGAAATCGCACCATTGTGACTGCCGCCGCGCACCACGTTGGGTGCGCCAAATACTAACGGATCTGCATGAGTTGAGGCTTCAGCCGCTGTCTCCCAGTTCATCGGGAATTCTGAAATCTTGACCCCCAAGTTGCGGAATTCCTGTCGCATTTCTGGTGTCGTGTCGTCATGTGAAAGCATTGGAATGTTGTGCTCGCGAGCGATATTCGCCATCACGTTGATGGCACTTGGAATTTCATCGATGCGGTCTTTCCGCTCCTGCAGCAGGGCGCGATAGGACTCCATATCGAGCATGGCGCGGTCTGCTGAACCACGGATTTTTGATTCCATGCGCCCGCCCGTCAGGCTGGGTGAGGTGTGATCGTTGAAAGCCAGTGCAGGTTTCTTTGCACGGCCAAGCAATTCGATGACGGCGGGTGCTTCATCAATCGCGAAAGTTTCCCAGCGGATGTGAATGCGATTGTCAACGAGGAGGTCACGCTCCACACTATCGATGGCACCGATGATGCGGTGCGCCTCGTCGAGGCTGCGTAGGCCTGGCTCCCAGGATACCGTGATGCCATGGTAGGCCGTGGTTATACCGTTGGCAGCAAGCTGCCGGTCTGATTCCAGCATGGCGATTTCCAAGGGAAACATGGTCTTTGGCCTCGGCATGATGTTGCGTTCAAATGCATCGCCATGAACATCGACAATGCCCGGCAGTACAAGACAATGTTCGACTTCCAGAACGCGGGCACCTGCATAAGTGGCGCGCGGTACGACTTCGATGATCCGGTCACCGTCAATCACCACGTCAGCTTGCCTGAGACCTTGTTCAGGTGTCAAAACCATACCGCCACGCAGTATGGTCTCGGTGGCAACAACCCTCTGAATATCCATTGTAAACCTCATGTGTTCACATGGAAATGCTCCTCCTTCATGACAGTGTCATGAATCCCTGAAAATCAGTGTCACTCAATATGAAGGAGAGACCACATGAGATTCTGGACAGTTCTGGCAACGGCCTTGATCGCCGTTGGATTGATGGCGGCACCCGCTGCTGCTGCCGACAAGATCCGCTTTGCAGTCACCGATGTTGAAGGTGCCGAGCAGCTGCAACGTGAATACGGCGCATTTGTCGATGAACTGGAAAAGGTAACTGGATACGATATCGAGTTCACACCGGTGAACAACCGCACGGCAGCTGTCGAGGCCATGCGCGCTCAGCAGGTCGATTTTGTTTTGACCGGACCTGCTGAATACGTTGTGTTCGCCAAACTGACGGATGCAAAGCCTGTTGTCAGCTGGCAGCGCCCTGATTATTTCGCCCAGGTTGTCGTGATGGCTGAAGGTCCGATCAAGTCATTGGCTGATCTCAAAGGCAAGAAAGTCGCTTTCGGCGAAGTGGGTTCCACTTCACAGCAGCTTGGACCTGCGCAAGTGCTGGCCGATGCTGGCTTGAAATATGGCACTGACTATTCAGTTGAAATCATCAAGCGCAATGTTGCCATCGAAGCCATGATCCGTGGTGACGTGCAAGCCATTGGCATGAACCTCACCCACCTTCGTTCTGCCCGTGAAAAATTCCCCGGCGTAAAGTTTGCTGTCGTCGGTCGTGGACCTGACTTGCCAAACGACATTTTGATGGCCGCTTCTTTCGTGCCAGCCGAAGTTGTTGCCAAGGTGAAGGCTGCCTTTGTTGACAATGGCACCGACTTGATGTCGGGCGTGCTGAAGGGTGAAGACACCAAGAAGTATGAAGGCGGCCACTTCATCGCTGAAGTCAACGACAAGGACTACGACAGCGTTCGCGCCATGTATGCAACCGTTGGCGTGCCCAAGTTCTCGGGCTTCCTTGGTGAATAAGTGAACGCACTCACACAAAACTTTGAAGTGGCGGCCGGACAAGTTCCGGTCGCCATTTCCATTCGCAATCTCTGCAAATCCTTCACCAGAGAACGCCGGGTTTTTTCAGACGTGAGTTTTGATGTTGCAGAAGGTTCGATCGTCGCACTCATTGGTGCCAATGGTGCCGGTAAGTCCACGCTGTTGCGTTGCCTTCCCCAACTGATCGACACCGATAGCGGCGATATAGAAATTTTTGGAAAGCGCGCAAATGGCGTGCGATCCGATACGAAAGCAACACGCTCCCGCATTGGCTTTGTATTTCAAAAACATAATCTGGTGGGCCGGTTGAGCGCGCTGACAAATGTTGTTCATGGTGCGCAGGCGCGGGGCGTTGGTATTCGTGCCTGGAGCCAAGCCTTGGCACCTGTTGAGTTGCGTGCCGAGGCACTGCACTGTCTCGAACGTGTGGGCCTCGCTCATGTCGCAAGCCAACGCGCGGATTCACTTTCTGGTGGCCAATCCCAACGCGTGGCCATAGCCCGCGCTTTGATGCAACGCCCCGACATTGTACTTGCCGATGAACCTGCGGCCAGTCTTGACCCGCAGGCTGGTGAGGAAGTGATGCAGTTGTTTGCTGCATTAATGCGCCGGGAAAAGAAAACCGTGGTGTTCACCTCGCACAATCTCAATCATGCCTTGCAATATGCGGACCGGGTGATTGCGCTTGGGCAGGGTGGCATTCAGCTCGATGCCCCATCGCGTGGATTGAACGAGCAGGACTTGCGTAACCTCTATGTCTGAAAACATTCTGCCCACTCGCTTCGACCGCCCTAACCCGCTTACATTTGCGATTGCCGTTGCTGTCGGGGCGTTTGTGCTGGTCAGCTTTTATCATAGCGGGCTGTCGTTCGAGAAGCTCGACCGTGGACTGCCCGCCTTGGCGCGGCTCGGTGCGCAAATGTTCCCGCCGTCCATTGAACGCCTGCCACAAGTTCTGACAATGTTGTTACAGACCTTTGAGATGGCGGTTGCCGGAACACTTTTAGGCTTGATCTTCAGTCTGCCTCTGGCAATTCTTGCTGCTCCCAGCCTTTCGCCTCATCCTCTGTGTGTATGGTTGGTGCGCGGGCTCGTTGCCTTGTTCCGTACCGTGCCGGACCTTGTCTGGGCCATCGTTTTTGTCATCGCCGTTGGCCTTGGCCCGGCAGCGGGTGTTCTCGCCTTGATGATTGATACCATCGGCTTTGCTGCGCGGTTTTTTGCAGAAGCCATGGAAGAAACCGACAAAGGCCCACGTGAAGCTTTAACCGCCATGGGTGCAAGCCGTAGCGGTGTGATTTTCTCTGCTGTAATACCGCAAGCTCTACCCTCCATGATCAACACGTCACTGTTCTCGCTTGAAAAAGCCACGCGTGGCTCTGTCGTGCTCGGCCTTGTGGGAGCTGGTGGCATTGGTATTGAACTGAAGGTATCGCTGGAATTATTCGACTACGACCAGGCCGCGACCACCATCATTGCGATCTTTATTTTGGTTTTGCTGGTTGAGCGGGCGTCGACGTGGGTTCGCTCGCGCATACTTTGAGGGTGCAATCACCGCACAGAGCGCATCCACTGCATCCTCCAGCGCACCAACATTGTTGATACGAACGACAGTGGCATTGCGGGGATAAGCTGAGACATTGCGCGATACACGCGCCAACGCATCTTCACGGTTTTCCCGGCCCCGTGCCACTATGCGTTCCACCAATACTTCGGGTGGAGCCGTGACTTCCACAACGGTGGTTTTGATGTTACGCTCAATCGCTTCTGCTATGATGTCCCGTGAACAGTTGAACACCACGGTCTGGCCATGCGCCAGATCGTATTCGATGGAAACTGGAATGCCATAGCCGTTGTTGTGCGCACGCCACCAGAACGCGAACTCACCATCGGCAACGGCCAGCGCAAATTCCATCTCATTCAGCGAGCCATGGTCTTCGGCCGAGGCCTGGGCTTTACGCGTTACAACACGCCGCGCAAACACTACGCGGTTGTTGTTTTCAAATATTTCGCGCGCGCCATTGATGACGCTGTCCTTGCCTGCTCCACTGGGGCCAACGACAAGGACGAGATGGCCCAGTCGCTTGGACATCACATTACGCGGCGGCCTTCGCGCCACACGCGGCGGACGATAGGCTGTCCACTGTTTTGCGCCACCTGCACCAAATCAGCCCGACGTCCGAATTCGATAGCACCACGATCAACCAACCCTGCCGCCTTCGCAGGATTTAGTGTCACAAGTCGCAGCGCATCCGGCAAATCAAAACCTTCCACCATCTTTGGCATGCCAAATACGGCTGACAGTAGACTGCATGGCACGTAGTCCGACGACAACACATCAAGATGCCCGTTGGCTGCCACTTGCGCCGCAGAAATATTTCCGGAGTGTGAACCACCGCGCACAACATTGGGCGCCCCCATCAGCACCGCAAGACCATTGCTGTGGGCCGCTTCTGCAGCTTCAGCAGTGGTCGGAAATTCAGCAATTGAAACACCATCGCCCAACGCTTCATCGACATGGGCAATCGTGGCATCGTCGTGACTGGCGAGCTTCACACCTAGTTCCTGCGCCAGCGCCAGAATGTTCCGCTTGTTGTTGGCCGCATGTTTTGCCTGCAACTCGCGTCTTTCGGTTATGTAACCGTCCATCTGCTCAGGCGAGATCAACTTCTTGCCGAAATAATATTCCTTGAACTTGTCGAGCGATACGAACTGCCGCGCACCCGGCGTGTGGTCCATCAGTGAAAACAGATGCACCTCACCAGCTTCCGCTATCATGTGGGCGGCTTCCGTGGTGTCAACGCACGGCATTTCACAACGCAGGTGAACAAAGTGTTCGGCGCGCAGATTGCCGTCCTTCTGGGCGCAAGTAATGGCTTCCAGCAAGATAACGGAAAAGCGTGCTGAGAGATCATTGGGATCAAAGGTGCCTGCGCGCAGTGCGTCATAAACGGTGGTGATGCCCGATGCGGTAATCTGGGCATCATGAGCCATGACAGCTGAAATCGCGGGCCAGGTCACACCGGGGCGCGGATGATAATGCTGTTCCAGATGGTCTGTGTGAAGTTCGACCAAACCGGGAATCAGAAAGTCGCCGTCCATGTCTTCGCCGGGCACCATGGTGGGCGCGGTTGTAATGTCTGCAATCCTGCCATCCCGCACCATCACCGTTCCTGCCATGATAGCGTCCGGCAAGACCACTTGGGCGTTCTTAAAAATCTGTTCAGTCATCAGGCAACTTTCAGCGCATTGAAAATGAGGGACAAACGATCACGCACCATGAAGTCGTCACCATCATCGGGCTCGACCAGTAGCGTCACGGCATCAATGTTGAGTGCGCGACTAAGTACAGGCGCAAAGTGCATTTGTGCCATCGGCAGGATCCATGCTGCCTCTTCATCGGTCAGCCGCGATGTCAGCGTCATGTGAAAACGAAACTCTTCGAGCACGAAAGGGTAACCCCAGCGCTGCAACAAGGCGTCTTGGGCATCTGTCAAGCCGGCTGAACGGCGCTTGCGAAGTTCAGCTTCTTCAGGCGGCGATCTGAAGTCATCAAGCCGCTGTACGCAGTCAGCTGCCAGATGACTAAGGGCAACATTTTCTCCATCCGAAACCAGCGCCACGAACCCGTCAATAATCCGCAATTCGAGTGGACCTGCCACAAAGCTTTCATGCTGATTGGCAAGGCTGCGCAAGGCCGCTTCAAAGGTCGCGAATGACACACTGTCTTTCATACGGAAGGGTGGTTTTAAAGTGCCGTGAAAACCGTAGCGACAGGCATCCATGGTGAAGCCGACCAGACGGCGATCGGGCTGTTCGACGTCCGCATTGGCATAAACGTCTCGGCCAAGCCAGCTGGAGCCTAGCTTGTGGAGAACACTGTTCGCGTCAGGTGTGAAATAGATGGCATAGCGCATGGGGTAATTCTCGCCTTGCGGTGTGACGTTCAGATGTCAGTGCAGGGCAATGTCGCGGGCACAAACTTTGTGACGTTCGTTCTCGTCGTGGAACACCGCGATCACGGCACTTCCCGCCGCCTTTGCTTCTTCAATCAGGTCCATGACCCGGCCACGATTCTCGGCATCGAGCGAGGCCGTCGGTTCATCCAGCAAGAGAATCGGAAACTGTGCTGCAAAGCCACGCGCAATATTCACACGCTGTTGTTCCCCACCGGAAAATGTCATGGGGGAGAGGTGCCACAACCGTTCAGGGATATTGAGTTTTGCCAGCAACTGCCGGGCGCGGCCCAGGGCTTCAGCTTCGTCAACGCCACGTTCCAACAGCGGCTCGGCCACAATGATTTCCGCCGGCACACGGGGGATGACGCGCAGGAATTGCGTGACGTAGCCAATGGTAGTCCGGCGCAAATCCAGAACGTTATGCGGCTCGGCCGCAACAACATTCGCCCAACCCTCGCTGCTCCGCACAAGAATGCGACCGCTCGACGCGCGGTAAGACCCATAGATGAGTTTCAGCAGAGAACTTTTGCCGCGACCCGAAGGGCCTGTGATGGCAACAGCTTCGCCCGCCGCCACCTCTGCATTTAAACCGTCAAACACAGGGATGACCACGCCGCCTTGTTGGTGCAGCGTGAAGGACTTCTGCAAGGCTTCGATTTTTAGAACGGTACTCATGGTCAAACCTGCAACACGGAAGAAACAAGCAATTGCGTGTAGGGCGCTTGCGGATCTTCCAACACTTGATCGGTGAGGCCTGTTTCAATGACGCGTCCTTGCTGCATCACCATCATGCGGGACGACAACAAGCGCGCCACCGCCAGATCATGCGTCACCACAATGGCGGCAAGATTGAACTTGCGCACAAGCCCGCGAATAAGGTCCAAGAGCCGCGCCTGCACCGACACATCAAGCCCGCCTGTTGGCTCATCCATGAATATCAAGCGCGGCGAGGTGACGAGGTTGCGCGCAATTTGCAAGCGTTGTCGCATGCCGCCGGAATAGGCCCAAGGGCTGTCATCCATGCGATCTTTGGAAATTTCAACCCGCGCCAGCCAATCCTCTGAGACCGCGCGGATATTGCCATAGTGGCGGGCACCAACGGCCATCAGGCGTTCACCCACATTGGCGCCACCTGACACGCCCATACGCAGACCTTCCCGCGCGTCCTGGTGCACAAAGCCCCAGTCTGTGCGCATCAACAGGCGGCGTTCCGCTTCACTCAATGACGCAAGATTAACTGTGCGACCATCACGCATGGCATAGGTCACTTCACCGGATGAGGATTGCAGGTGGCCGGACAGGCAACGCAACAGCGTTGTCTTGCCTGAACCGGACTCACCCACAACCGCCAACACTTCCCCGGCATGAAGATCGAACGAAACATTTTCACAACCCACCCGGTTGCCATAGCTCTTGCCAATGTCGCGTGCGGATAAAAGCGTCTTCACAGTTTCGCGTCCTGCTGCTTGGCGCAGAAATCCGTATCGGAACACACGAACATGCGGCCACCTTTGTCGTCAGTGACGATTTCATCAAGGAAGCTGCCTTCCGCGCCGCAAATGCTACAGGGCTGGTCCCAAGTCTGTACTTCAAAAGGATGATCCTCAAAATCGAGGCTCTTCACCTTGGTGAAAGGTGGTACGGCATAGATGCGTTTTTCACGGCCTGCGCCAAACAACTGAAGGGCAGGGCTGTTGTCAAGTTTCGGATTGTCGAATTTTGGGATCGGCGACGGGTCGAACACATAGCGGTCCGCCACTTTCGCCGGATAAGCGTAGGTGGTGGCAATCTGGCCGTATCTGGCAATGTCTTCGTAGAGCTTTACATGCATCACGCCATATTCCTCCAGCGCATGCATCTTGCGGGTCTCGGTTTCGCGCGGTTCCAGAAAACGCAATGGCTCTGGAATGGGAACTTGCAACACCAGAATCTGGCCTGCCGTTAGCGGCGTTTCCGGGATGCGATGGCGCGTTTGAATGATTGTTGCATCTTCAGTTTTTTCCGTCGTTGCCACACCAGAAGTTTTGACAAAGAACTTGCGGATCGAAACGGCATTGGTTGTGTCATCTGCACCTTGATCAATTACTTTCAAAGTATCATCAGGAGTGAGTATGGCTGCGGTGACTTGTACGCCACCCGTGCCCCAACCATAGGGCATGGGCATTTCACGGCTGGCGAAGGGAACCTGATATCCGGGGATCGCCACGGCCTTGAGAATGGCGCGGCGGATCATGCGTTTGGTTTGCTCGTTCAAATAGGCAAAGTTGTAAACTGGCGCGTTCATTCAGCGGCCTCTCGCGTGTCACCTAGAATGTCTGCGCGCATGCGGCGCAGCATCACAAGCTCGGATTGGAAATCGACATAGTGCGGAAGTTTGAGATGCTCGACAAAACCCGTCGATTGCACATTGTCGGAATGTGACATGACGAATTCTTCGTCTTGTGCCGGTGCCACACGCTCCTCGCCCAGTTCACCAGCCCGCAAGGCGCGATCAACCAGCGCCATCGACATGACCTTGCGTTCACACTGGCCAAAGCCCAAGCCATAACCCCGGGTGAATTGTGGAGGGATGCTCATCGAACCCTTGAATTGGTTGATCATCTCGCATTCCGTCACCATGATTTCACCAATGACGATGGGAAAACCAAGTTCTTCCGGCGTGAACGATACCTCAACCATGCCCAGCCGGATTTCGCCCGCAAAAGGATGTGTGCGGCCATAGCCACGCTGGGTGGAATAGGCCAGTGCCAGCAAAAAGCCTTCATCGCCACGGGCTAAATTTTGCAAGCGAAGATCCCGCCCCGCTGGAAAATTCAGCGGGTCTTGAGTCAAGTCCTGCGGCGCTTCTTCTGCGCTTGATGGTTGCTCTATCAAACCTTCCGCACCCAGCATTTCCAACACGCGTGGCATGTCGCGGTTTAAATTAGCAGGGGCGGTTGCGGCGGGTCCGGCCTTGTCTTGCTGCGGCAAATCAAAATCCAGCAATCGGTGGGTATAGTCGAATGTCGGCCCGAGAATTTGCCCGCCCGGAATATCCTTGAAGGCAGCAGAGACGCGACGCTTCACTCGCATCGACTTGGTATTCAATGGATCAGCATAGCCAAATCGCGCCAGTGTGGTGCGTGCCGCACGGATCAAGAATATCGCTTCTATCAGGTCGCCACGGGATTGCTTGACTGCGAGTGCGGCCCACTCACGATCATAAAGCGAGCCTTCATTCATCACGCGGTCAACTGCAAGGGTGAGCTGTTCAGCGATCTGGTTAAGCGTCAGGCTGGGTACTGATGTGTCGCCGCGGCGCTCTTCCGCCAGCAAGCGATGGGCTGCGTCAATGGCCTGTTCGCCACCCTTGACTGCGACATACATCAGGCCAGCTCCTTCACTTCGATGTGAGACGAACGCGGCAGAGCCATCAACGTGGTGGCGCTTGCAAACATGAAGTCGTAGCCCATGGGAAACAGGCCGTTGTTGTTTTGAATGTGGCTCCAAAGTCCCAGTGTAGCCTCATTCACACGGACTTCTGTTGGCTGCATCAAGCCCGGACCTGAAACAGTAACAGACAATCCGTCGTCAAAATTCGGAACTTGTATGATCACTGTTGTTGCCCGGTCAGGGTATTCTTGGCTGCCCAGATTGAATGCTGGCATGTCTGCACCTGTTTCTTCTGCGGTCAGAAGTGCAAATGCCGCATCTTGCGAAACAGTCGTCAATGTAGCGCCAGTGTGGAAGCGCAAATATTTGCGCACCACGTCAACATTGAGTGTTGGCGAAAGCCAAACCGGCGTCTGATAGTCAGCCAGCGTCAGCAACACGGTGGCCGCTGCTGGCAGAAGGGGTGCCGGCGCGTCACTGGCCAGCGCAATTTTGACTGGCGTTGCGGGTGTCGAGAAACTCGCAAGAACAGCCCGAAAAGCATGTGCGGCTTGACCCGGAGATTGCAAAAGCGTGGCATCAGTCATCGCCGCGCACCATGGTGAAGAAATCAACTTTTGTCGCAGCGGCTTTCGCAGCGGTGGTTTGATGAGTTTCCATCAAAGTCTTTTCAATCCGCATCAGGATATGAGTCATGCTTGACGGATTTTCCTGAAACAGCGCATCGCACAAGGCAGCCCGTCTGGCGTGTGCCGCGTTCCGGCCCATAATGTAGGCATGGCCTTCAACGCCCGATGGGCGCGCTATGGTGCAGCGTGTGACCGTTGCTTCCCCTAGGTTGAAAGCATTTCCGGTTGCGCCCATGCGCCCCTGCAACATGACCAGGCCTACATCTGGCCCACGCAAAGTCTTGTGGTCTTTATTCAGGCAGTGATTCGTGGCTTCGTCGAGTACGGCCCACGGGGCCAGTGCGAATAGCCGCATAGCCGCAGCACGATTGCTGTCAGGAATTGACGTGTCTAAATCCATGCCTCTATCCAGCAGCGGAATGTAACACTTGCGTGACAGGCGCAGCCGTGATGAGTGGAGCGCTGGACTGCCCCTCGTATTTTTCAATAAAGGCTTCCGCACTCAACGCCCTAAAATCCGGCAAGGCTAAACGTAGTGTCTCGTGGTCCCAATCCCACCAAGCCATCGCTTGCAGCCGATCTGAGATGTGTAGTGGGTGTCGCCATTTGATAAACTTGGCAGGCAATCCTCCCACGATGGCATAAGGCGGCACGTCCTTCGTCACCACTGCGTTGGAGGCAATGATCGCGCCATTGCCTACCGTGACACCTTTCATGATGATGGCACCATGGCCGATCCAGGTGTCGTGTCCAATATGAACGGGCCGCGACCGCCGCCAATCAAACACCAGTTGCTCGTCAATTTCCTCGGGCCAGTAATAGCTCGAGCGATACATGAAATGATGCAGCGACGCGCGGTGATGCGGGTGTTCACCGGGGTTCAGGCGGCTGAAGGCAGCGACATTCACAAATTTTCCAAGCACAGAATAGGCAATATCGGCGTAGCGATCTGTGTAGCTGTAGTCACCAATTGTGCTGTCTAGAATTCTAGTAGCTTCAGCAATTTCGACATACGCACCCAACTTGGAATTTTTTACTTTTGCACTGTGATGAATGACAGGGTGAAGTCCAAGGTCTGGCATGATTTGCTCCGCAATCTGCGCTGCTTATCGTGAGAACAAATGACGGCGGAATGACACTTAGTGCTTTAGCACAATCAGATCGCTGGGTTGAAATGCCAGTTCTGCCGTGCTTCCGATCGCGGGTGGCGCAGCGTCATGACGATTGAACGTATCAAGTGACACTTGCTGACCTTCTATTAAAACTTGCAAACGAATGACTGAACCGAGAAATTGCACATCTTCTATTCTGCCAGAAAGGGTAATTGCAGGTGCCCGTTGGCGGCCCAATTGTAAGGCTTCAGGCCGTAATGCGAGAGCTATGGTGTCATTCTTTTTTTGAACCAAATTTCCACTGGTAAGCTTCACCGCCGTGTTGCCTATGGCAACGATTCCCAACTTCGAGTCTTTAACGATTGCTTCAAACGTGTTAAGCGTGCCCACAAAATTGGCAACAAAACGCGTGGTGGGGCGATTGTATATTTCATGTGGTTGGCCCACTTGTTCGGCGCGGCCTTGATTCATGACGACGACCCGATCAGAAATTGACAGAGCCTCTTCCTGATCATGGGTTACAAAAATTGTGGTGATGCCAAGCTCACGCTGAATATCCCTAATCTCGCGACGCAAGCTTACTCTGATCTTTGCATCAAGTGCCGACAATGGCTCATCAAGTAATAACACGCGTGGGCGCACAGCCAGCGCGCGCGCCAGGGCTACACGTTGCTGTTGACCACCGGACAGTTCGAATGGATAGCGTGCGCCCAGCTTTGGCAGGCCAATTAGTGACAGCATTTCAGTCACTCGTTTCTCAATCACGGTTTCTTCCAAGCGCGCGACCTTCAGGCCAAAAGCAACATTCTGGGCGACAGTCAAATTGGGAAACAGCGCATAGGATTGGAACACTAGCCCGATGTTGCGTTGGCTTGGCCGCAGTTTGGTTATGTCATCGTTCTCAATTACAATGCGGCCAGCACTTGGGGATTCAAACCCGGCAACCATGCGCAACACTGTGGTTTTTCCACAGCCGGATGGTCCTAAGAGCGAAACAAACTCGCCCTTGCCAATGTCGAGGTCGAAATTTTCCACCACAGAAGTTTTACCGAAGGACTTCATTAGTCCTTCAAGTTTCAGATGAGTCATGGTGGTTGAGCCTTCGGATGCTTGGAAAAACGGGTGAGAAGTTGGATCAACGCCATGCAGGCCCAGGTAATGGCGAAGGCGATGACGGCGAGTGCCGCTGGTTCATAGGCTTTGTTGCCGCCCATCCACACCATGTAGGGGCCAAAGGCCGGGCGATCCAAAAGAGCTGCAAGCACATATTCGCCGATGACAATGGCAAAAGTGAGAAAGGCACCTGACAGCACTGCGACGAATACATTGGGTAAAATAAGCCGGAGGATAATGGTGGTCCATCCAGCACCCAAGCTTTGTGCGGCCTCGGTGAGAGTACGAATATCAATGGCGCGAAGACCCGTATCTACAGCACGATACATATAGGGCAGTGCCAAAACAGTGTAACCGAACATCAGCAACACATTGGTTCCGGTGACGGAACCCGTGAGCGGAAGCCAGCTCGACGTATTGTAAAGCCGGATATAGCCGAAAACGATGACGATGGGTGGAATGACCAGCGGAAGCAGCGTGATGAATTCAATGTATGGGCGAAGTCTTGGCAACTTCAGGCGGACCCAGAAAGCCGTTGGTGTTACAATCAGCAAGCCAAAAATGATGGTGAACAAGGCCATTACAACAGAATAAGCGAAGGTATCTCGAAACTGCGGGTCTGAAAGAACCGTGTGATAGGCATCAAATGAATAGACGCCCCGCCGCGCCCGCAGCGAAAATTCAAATGTCGCGAGTAAGGGTAAAAAGAAAAACAACGCGCCGAGAATGAATGTAAGCCACGCGACGATTTTTGACAGCTTCATTTCTGCCACCGCTCAGCGCGGCTGCGCAAAACGATGTAAATGAGATTCGCAAAACCAGTGATGGCAATCATGGCGAAGGCAATGGCATAGCCCAAGTGTGGGTCTTGCAACACATCACCTCGAATTTGGGCGAATAGCAAAATGGGTACAATGGAAAGCGAGGAGCCCGTAAGCGCCATAGCCGTGGCTACTGCACCAAAAGCATTGGCAAACAACAACGCAAAGGTACCAAGCAGCGAAGGCCACAAAACCGGCAAAGCCACACGCCGCCAATATTCGAAACCTTCAGCGCCCAGGCTTTCTGCTGCTTCGCGCCATTCGCGTTTCAATCCATCGAGTGCTGGCGTGATAATCAACAACATTAGCGGAATTTGGAAATACAGGTAGGCCAGCGTCAAACCGGTGAAGCTGATGAGATTGAAGCCTGTGGCGGCCAAATTGATATTGAAGACATCTCTCAAGATGACCGTGAGAATGCCCAATCGCCCCAATGTGGCGATGAACGCAAAGGCGAGGGGAACGCCCGCAAAATTTGAGGCAACGCCCGAAAACGTAAGTGTGGCATCGCGCAACCAATTCGGAAGTCCACCGCGCGTTACGGCAATGGCCAGCATCAATCCCAATAAGCAACCGAGAAATGAGGTGAGCAGGCTGATTTTCATCGACAGCAAAATGGCATCGAGAATATTGGGTGCGGTCAGTCCGATAAGATTCTTGAACGTGAATCCACCATCGATGGTGCGAAATGCGCCCAAAACAATTTGTATGGTTGGCATGATCAAAAATAAAGCCGCAAAAGCAAAAAACGGCAAAACGCCCAGCCAATTTATGATGGCAGGCGGAATAATGTGGCTACGTTTTATTTCAGTTTTCATGAGGGAAAGATGGCCTTCATCCTGTGCGATGAAGGCCACATTTTGTTACTTCACAACCGCGCCAACAACCTTGTCCCAATTGCCAGTGACTACAGCTTTGTTTTCGCCTTGCTGTTCAACGGTTGGGAATACGGCCTTGGCATAAGCCTCTGCAGGTGGCAGTTTTGCCAAGAGATCAGCAGGAATTTTACCCGCAGCCGACATCGCGTTGAAGCGGGCTGGGTGGCAATAGCCCTTCAACCATGCTGTTTGACCTTCGTCAGAATAAAGATATTCCATCCAAAGTTTTGCAGCAGCAGGGTGTGGCGCGTAAGCCGAAATGGCTTGCACATAAACGCCAGCGAGTGAGGATGACTTTGGCACAACCACTTCCATGGGTGGGTTGCCCTTCAGGCCATCGCGCCATGCCAGCAAGTTATAGTCCCATGCTGCAACGATTGGGGTTTGTCCTTGGGCGATGGTGCCAGACTTTCCTTCAACAGGCACAAAGTTCCCAGCTTTGTTGAGCTCAGCAAAGAACTCCAAACCTTTTTCGCCGGACGCTTTTCCAGGTTCACCACCACGGGCCATACCAGCTGAAAGAATTGCCAGAATGGCCTGGTTCGACGAACGTGGATCACCTGTGAGGGCAACAGAATTGGCATAGTCCGGCTTCAAAAGATCAGCCCAATCAGCAGGCACGTTCTTCACCAAGTCGGTGTTAATGCCAAAGGCCATAACGCCGTAATAGTCGCCGTACCAGAAGCCATCAGCGTCTTTTACGTTGTCAGGAATTTCAGCCCAGGTTGCAACCTTGTAAGGCTGGATCAAGCCCTCAGTTTTGGCTTGCGGGCCGAAAGCCAAGCCAACGTCGATCACGTCTGGTGCCTGTGGGCCCTTGTTGTCTTTGTTGGCACGAATGGCTTCAAGCTCATCGGCAGAACCAGCATCAGGGTTCAATTCGTTGACGGTGATTTCAGGGAACTTGGCTTTGAAGCCTGCAATCACTTCGCCATAGCCACACCAATCATGCGGCAGCGCAATAGTCGTCAATTGGCCTTCATTCTTGGCTGCCGCCACAAGATCTGACATGGCGTCAGCATGGGCGAATGAGGACATGACGGTTGAAAGTGTCAATGCGACGGCGAAAGTTTTCGCCGAAAATGAAGTGAAAGTCTTTTGCATGCTCGTGTCTCCTGTAAAGCAGGGAGACAACTGATCAGTATACATAACAGAAATATGACAGCCAGTATTTCAAAATTGATCGCAATTTTCTTGCTGCGCCAAAATTGTAAATAGAGCACACATAGAGTGAGAAATCACCGTTATGATGACATTCAAAAGACCTCATTTGCCTCATAAAAATTAAACAAGACATCATTGAGTAACGCGATTTCAAATTGAAATCTTACAGACCTAAAAGCAGTGAACGAGTAAATTGTCGAGGAAGTATAAAATTAATTTAGACCAAATTATTATTTCAAACTCACTGCCTAATACCATTTCTTACAGAAACAGACAGGCACATTGGTGTTTTTTGGGGGATGTTTCGAAGCTCGACTTTACCGCCAGGAACTAAAGATTGATTGAGCGCGAATCTGTAATCGTGACAACAGATTTTCTGTGCAACTCTAGGAAAAATATGAACGCCCGGGAATTACTCTGTACGCAGATCATCGAGGGAGAGGAAAGCAGGATGAAAGCAATGTGTACAGGTTGGGTGTAAGTACAAGATTTTGTTTGTGCGAGGTGTCCACATTTTGCGAGGGTGACTGCGAGTGTGACGTCAACATGCCAGCAACGCGTTGATATATCTCGCATCGCATGACGCTACCCTTGCAAGTCACAAAATCCTCCACACATCAGCTGACGGGACGCGATGTTTGGAGAATGTTGTCATGTCAAATGAGTTTGATTTCGAACCGCGTCTTTGGAAAATTGGTCATTGCAAATCTGCCAAGCCCAAGCCCTTTGTCCGACAGGTGCTGGATGTCGCCTACAAGAGTGGTTTCAAGACAAGGCGGACTTCGTCGTTCACGGGACAACGAATTGGACGGGGTGCAGCTTGGG
>JANMEM010000179.1:0-2172 GCA_031376985.1 Hyphomicrobiales bacterium | reverse complement strand
GTCTTGACGGCAACGCCTTCAACCAAAACCACACGTTCAAAGCCGGAATGACTTTGTGCCGGTGTGATGGCCGCATGTTGTATATGAAACAGGGCATGGATCGGATGCGACGGAATAATCCAATGTATGATCACGCCAGACCAATACAGCAGATGCTCGCCGGGGTGCATGGCAAGACCCGTGAGTGGTCCCACATTCACATTGTTGTGGTGCAGGTAGTGCACGTATTTATAGAGCGGTCCCCAATGGCTGATGCGGTGAATGGTGTAGAAATGTAGATCACGCAACAGGGGAATGGCACACATCATCAGGCAAAAATAAACAGGGTGATCGGCGACGGAGAGATAGGGAATGTAACCATTGGCATAAAGCCACATCGTGACAACCTCATAAGCCGACCAGATGGGCACCGCGCTGACAACTGTCCAAAACAGATTGTCGAGAGTCTGATTGCGAAACATGAAAATGGGATTGTCGCGCGCCAGCCATTTGTTGGAATGCTTCCAATCAGTGCCCTGGGCTTTTTTGATGTAGAGCCAGCCATGCCAAGCACCTGCAATTGCGAGGATCAGAATCAGGTTTCGGATGACAATGTAGCTTATCCAGCCGGGCTGAAAGGTTTTCATCGTTTCCATGGCAGGTGTGAAATACAGCCAGGTTATGATTGGTACGGCGAAGTAGAACACGTTCCAAGGCAAGAAGAACCCGGGATAGCCGAAGATCCATTTTAAGATTGCCAGAGGTCTCAAGGGCCATTCCAGCACAGGTGCGTAACCAATGGGATCAGGCGGGGTCCAGTCACCCCGCTTGTTGCGCGGTCCGTCGAATTTGGTTTCCATCACACAATTCCCGATGATGATCCTGCTACAGCTGGCCGTTCACTGGTTTTCGCGGCGCGATAGCCTGACGCTCGGTAGATTTCGATGGGGTTCAAGGCACCACCCTTGCGCAACCGGGCTTCCGCCAGGATAGGTGAAACATCGGTGATGTAAGCGGCTTTCAGCGCAAGTTGTGCACCCATTACATCATTGTCTTCCTGCAAGTCTGCCAAATGTTTCCGGTCAATCGATGAGGCTTGAATATAACTGCGCAAGATTTCCGTGGCTGACGACATAAGGCTTTCAATGGGGTCAGTCACATTATGCGACTGGTCAATCATGTAAGCCGGATTGAAGTCCTGCACCTTGCGCATTTCCGCATCCACCAGTTCGTTGAAAACACGGAAAAGTCGATAGGGGTCAATCGAGCCAGCATCCAGATCATCATCACCGTATTTAGAATCATTGAAATGAAAGCCTGCAAGCTTCTTTGCATGGATCAACCGGGCGACAATTTGTTCGATGTTGGTATTGGGCGCATGGTGGCCCAGATCAACCAGACACTTCGCCTTGTCGCCAAGTTGTTGGGCCGCAAGCAAACTCGAACCCCAATCCGCGATAACGGTCGAATAGAACGCTGGCTCATACATTTTATGTTCGAGGAACATCAGCCAGTTCTTGGGGAGTGCTGTGTAGATCTGCGCACACGCTTCAAGATAGTCGTCAAAGCTTTTGGTGAGACTTTGTTGGCCAGGAAAATTTGTGCCATCGGCAATCCACACAGTCAGAGCTGTAGAGCCAAGCTGGCGGCCAATTTCGATACACTCGATATTATGATCCACGGCTTGCTGGCGCGTTGCCTTTTTAGAATGTGAAAGCGAGCCAAATTTATAGGACTGTGATTGGTTGCTTTGATCCTGAAACGTGTTGGAGTTGACTGCGTCAAACCCCAACTCATATTGTGCCGCTTCCTGCCGAAGCGCATTGTAGTCAGAAACCTTGTCCCACGGGAAATGCGGCGATATGGTTTGTGTTGCGCGCACCAGTTGGTTGATCACTCCGCAATCCGCAAGTTTGTCGTGAATGTGACGTGGTTCGCCCGGGCCCGGAAAACGGGCAAAGCGGGTGCCCCCTGTGCCCACACCCCAAGTGGGTACCGCCACACTATAAGCCACAGCACGCTCCGTCAGGGCTTCAATTGAAATTCCCCGACGTTCAAGCTGGCGCGCCAGCGCGACATAGTCTTCCTCGTGTGCAGCCTGTGCTTTGGCATTTTCGGTGGCAATGAAATCGGCAGAAATTTCAAAGGTCATTTCTGTTACCTCGTGAAAGAGGCAACATGGCCTGCATCGAC
>JANMEM010000170.1:0-4250 GCA_031376985.1 Hyphomicrobiales bacterium | reverse complement strand
GGAAACTGCGTATGATCTGGCCAATTCAACCACCTGCAACGTCAATGCTATGTTTCCATCGAGCGGCAGCATTGAGCCATCAATCATCACCGAGCTGAAGCCGTGATCAATGCCCTCGCGGCATTCTTCAACTGTGCGGGCGTGATCGATATGACATACCACAGGCACCGAAGCCTGCTCCGCAAGATGGCGAAACATCTTGCCCAAGATTGGAACGGGCGTGTGGTTGCGGCAACCCGGGCCAGCTTGCAGAATGACCGGAAGGCTTAGCTCTTCAGCGGCTTCGACATAGGCCCTGGCGTCCTCCCAGCCAAGAACAACCAAACCCGCCACGGCGTAATGTCCGGCCATGGCAGGCCCAAGCACGTCATTGAGAGTCACAACGGTCATTTGAATTTGGCAATCATGTCTTTGATGCCCGGAATGGTTTCAACCTGATAGGCATGCGTCGGCTGGAAGAACTGCACGAGGGACCGTTGGCTCAGGCCACCGAGAATTGTGAAATAATACATCTCATATCCGGGTGCTGCCACGCACGGGTGATACCCCTTTTCAAGAACCACAGTTGAACCTTCCATCAGGTGATAGGCGTCGCCGACCTTGCCATCCTCATGCTGCACTAGCTGCAAGCCGAAGCCATGATTGGGACGGAAGCGGAAATTATAGGTTTCATCATGGCGCGTTTCGAGGGGAAGCCTGTCGGTGTCGTGCTTGTGCGGCGGAAATCCAGACCAGCCACCCTGACCCACGGTGAACAATTCAGAGACCAGCAAGCGCCCGACTCGGCCATGATATTTTGTGCCGAAGATATGTTTGATCTTGCGATGCGTCTTGGTGTCATCAGAGCCATATTGGATTTTATCAATGTCAGCCGCACGCACGGCAAAGGGTGTGAGTTCACCATCGAACTTTGCTCCGGCAATAAATATTTCTGCCGCTGCGGATGTGCAAACAAGCTTCACTTTTGCGCCTGTCGGCGCATAGACGCCCTCAGGCTCTCCGTCCCACACATCAACACCGCGCAGGCCAATGGCGGCAAAGTGTTCACCACCCACAGTCACATCAACAGATCCGGTGGCGGGTACGATTGCTGTTTCATAGCCCGGCACCTGATACTCAAAACTCTGGCCTGCAAGCAGTTTGACGATGTTGAAATAATTCAAGGGAACACGCGTGTCATCGACATCAACGATCGGCGTGTTGCGGTTGTCATGTGGCGCGATATGCATGTTTCTATGTCCTTAGTTATTGGCCAATTTCATGAAGGCATGAACTTCGGCGGCGTCGGGCATGGCTGGCGCACAGCCGACTTTTGTCACGACAATGGCCGCGGTGGCGGCACCCCTGCGAACTGCTTCTGACACGTCCGCGCCCGCAACAAGCCCTGCAATAAAACCACCCATGAAACCGTCACCGGCACCTGTGGGTTTAAGGGCTGACACTTGAAATATGGGTGTGTCAATCCGCTTACCCTTGGCGAATGTGGTGCAACCCTTCGCGCCCTTTTTGTAAACGACAATGCGCCCTGGTTGTTGGGCGAGTGTTTCGGCCAATTGCAGTCCATTCTGCTGGCCAGCAAGCACGGCGAATTCCTCATCATTGGCCACAATGATGTTGCACATTTCCGCTGCTTCCAGACAAGTTTGCCTTGCCTCGTCTTTCGAAGTCCACGAATAGGGTCGGTAGTCGATGTCAATGATCAAGATCAATCCCGCATCACGCGCCAGTGTCATGGCCCTGAGAGAGGCGGTGCGTGATGGCTCTTTTGCCAGTGCGGTTCCTGTGACAATGATTGCGGCAAACTTCGCGTAGTCAATCACTTCGACATCTGCTGCGGTGACGTGAAAATCTGCGGCGTCATTTCGGTAAATGACGGACTGGCAATTCACCGCACGGGTCTCGACGACAGCCAGTGAATTGCGCGCCTCGCCTCCAACTGTTTTAACATAACGCGTGTCCACACCATAGGAAGCAAGTGCGTTTGTAGTGTATCGGCCCACAGCGTCGTTTGATACTGCGGTCAGCAAAGAGGTTTGGCCGCCCTGCAGTGCAATTGCCACTGCGATGTTGGCCGCAGAACCACCCAAGGCCGCGCTGAAGCCTTTTGCATTCTCAATTTCTGTTCCCGGCGGATCAGCATAGAGATCGAGACCCGCTCGCCCAACAACCAGAAATGTATTCGCTTGCAAAAGGTCAAGCATGGCTCACACGCCCACGCGCTGGCGGATACGACCGCGTTCAACGTCGTCGTGGGCTTCCATCACTTCCGGTCGATCGGAAACAGAGGGCGTGCCAATTTCCCACCATGTGTGGCCTTCCTTGGTCCAACCCTCAAAGGCATCAACCTTAAGACAAATGACATAGGTTTTTCGTGATTTTTGTGCGCGGGCGAAGGCTGATTTCAAATCTTCAATCGATGTAACATCTTCAGCTGCTGCACCCATGGAACGGGCATGGGCAGCAAAGTCTACGGCAAAGGGTTCGGTTTCAATGTTGCAATCTGCAATTAAATTATTGAATGACACGTTGCCTGTGTTGTTTTGCAATTTGTTGATGACAGCAAACCCACCATTGTCACAAACAATGACAATGAGTTTTCTGCCATTGAGCACCGATGAGTAAATGTCAGAATTCATCATCAGGTATGAACCGTCTCCGGTGAATATAATGGTGTCGCGTTCCGGTTCAGCCTCCATTTGCGCAATGCGAGCACCCCACCCACCAGCGATTTCATAGCCCATGCAGGAATAGCCAAACTCAATATCAACACTTCCAAGTGACCGGGTTCGCCAGTTGGCCGCGACCTCCGCAGGAAGGCCACCTGCCGCCGCAACAACACGGTCACCCGGGTGGCAGACTTCATTGATTGCGCCAATCACTTGTGCATAGGACATGGGGCGGTTGGTTCCCGCCGCAGATCTGGGATTAATATTGGCATCCACGTAGCGGTCCCATGCCAGGCGTTCCGTATTGGCCTTGGCTGTCCACTCGTCGGATGCCTGATGTTCTCCGAATGCTTGTGATAATTTGAGAAGCGAAAGCAACGCATCTCCGACAACCGGCACGGCCATGTGCTTGGTTGCATCAGCTCGGCCAACGTTGACCGAGATGATCCTTGCAGCCCTGTCAAAGGCCGTCCACGATCCTGTGGTGAAATCCTGCAACCGCGTACCGACCGCCAAAATGCAATCGGCCTGCGCGGCAATGGCATTGGCGGAGTTTGATCCGGTGACACCAATAGGCCCAATGTTCAGGCTATGGCCGTGCAAAACATTGGCGCGGCCTGCAATTGTTTCAACAATCGGAATGTTGTGGGTCTCGGCAAAATGCAAAAGCTCCGCTGTTGCTCCTGAATATTGAACACCGCCCCCAGCAATGATCAGTGGACGCTTTGCCGCCTTGAGCACTCGTGTTGCGTTCATGACTTCAACATGGTCCGGTGTCTGGCGACGAATATGATGTATCCGTTCGGCGAAGAATTCCTCGGGGTAGTCATAACTCCAACCCTGCACATCCTGGGGCAGCCCCAGAAAAACCGGACCGCAATCTGCGGGGTCGAGCATGGTCGCAATAGCTTTTGGAAGGGACTGTATGATTTGCGCCGGGTGCATGATGCGGTCCCAATAGCGAGTCACACTTTTGAAGGCATCATTGACGCTGATTGTCGGGTCATTGAAATGCTCAACCTGTTGCAGCACCGGATCAGGCAAGCGGCTCACATAAGTGTCGCCACAGAGAAACAGCATGGGCAGGCGGTTGGTGTGAGCCAGCGCCGCGGCTGTGACCATATTCGTTGTGCCGGGGCCAGCTGAAGCTGTTGCGAACATAAAACGCCGACGCAGCTTCTGTTTGGCATAGGCAATTGCGGCCAGTGCCATGGATTGCTCATTCTGGCCGCGCCATAGGGGTAATTGGCTTTTGAATTCGTACAAGGCCTCGCCGAGGCAAATCACGTTGCCATGGCCAAAAATGCCGAAGCCACCAGCGCAGAGCCGTTGTTTCACGCCGTCAATTTCAATGAATTGGTTGGCCAAATGCCGCACGAGTGCTTGCGCCGTGGTCAGGCGAATGGTGCGAGGATGGTGTGACATGGCATGCTCCCGGTGGACTTGACGATTGACACTAGGTGGTGTTTACTTGTTTTGCAAGCGCTTGCAAAATGAGGTTCGTTGGGTGACGCATATTGGTATCGGAATTGTCGGTGGCGGCTATATGGGCAAGGTCCATTCGGTTGCCATGGCGGCTGTTGC
>JANMEM010000143.1:0-7780 GCA_031376985.1 Hyphomicrobiales bacterium | reverse complement strand
CCAAATCCTGTGACGTCGGCAAAGGTTCAGACGGCACATTCAGAAACGTAACGTGTTGAGGCGGTGCCAGCTCCGGCTTCTCCATAAATGCACGGTGATATCTGGCCCACGCATCCCGATTCCGCAGTCCACGTTTTACGCCAAACTGCGGGTATTCATGCCACGCAATGTCTTTTTCAGCGCAGAGTTGGTCAAGCTTTTTATCCCGCTCAAACGTCCAGCCGTTGCCGGTTTCTTCGTGGCTATAAATTGCAGCGATGTGAAACTGTTCGCTCAACGCGGAAACAACGCCGTCCACCGACCCCACGCGCATAACCAAAGTGCCGCCAAGGCTTTCGATTGAACGTGTAAGTGAAACCAAAGACTCCCTAAAAAAATCCCACTGCCGCGCCGAAACATCAGGCTGCGCCCAATACACCGGTTCAACAATATAAAGCGCCAACACCGGACCCGCCTTGGCGGCTTCAACCAAGGGCCGGTGATCGTGAATGCGAAGATCACGTTTGAACCAGACGATGTTGACGGGGACGGGTTTTGGCATCAGGTTGCATAGCATGGAACATAGAGCGAACGCAACAATCCTTACCCCGCATCCCACCCAAAAACAAATCCACTGAACTCTGCACCACAGTCTCCACGCCCAACCTCTGCGCCGCTGACATTGCTCCGAACAGCCGGGGCTTCAAAATTCCGGAGTGGATCAGGTCGATGAATTGGCTGGCGGCGAGTTTGCTGTCGCAGCGGCGTAATGTTCCCGCTGCCATTTGTGCTTCCAGATAGATCGCCAGTTTGTCGATGACGAATTGTGGTCCGGCTTCATAGAAGCTGCGTCCGATTTCCGGGAAGCGGTCTGCGGCGGCGATGACGAGGCGGGCGTAGGGCAGGGAGGTTGCGTCGTCGGCCAGTTCTGACAGTTTCATGCCGAGATCGTAGAGGACCTCGGCAACGGGTCGGGATTCGTCGCCCAGCGTGAAACGGCGTTCGGCCTGGTGGCGTTTGTCCTGAAACACCATGGCGGCGAAGAGCGATTCTTTGGATGTGAAATAAGTATAGACTGTGCCTTTCGAGACGCCAGCGGCGGCCACGATGTCGTTCATGCTGGCACCGTCGAAGCCATTGGCCAGAAAGCATTTTCGGGCGCCGTCCAAAATTTGGGTGCGTTTGGCATTGTCCTGCTCGGGCAATAGGGCGGTAGCTTCCATCACAATTTCTATCCTCAGCTGCGTCAAAAAAGCATACGAACCGAACGGTTCGGTCTTGAATTAATATGGATTGCAGTCTATTTCAAGTCATACCGAACCGTTCGGTTCAATTTTTAGGACTAACCCATGAACGCCCCTGTCAGAAACATTGATATGAAATCCAAAGCCGAATCCCAGCCTGTTTTGGAGGGAGTTGCCTTGCCGCATTTGGCCCCGCAGGTTGTTCCTCCAACGCCAAAGCGGTCACTTGTCAAACCTTTGATCCTCGGCTCCGTCATGTTGGTGGCCCTGCTCACGGCGGGGAAGTACGGTCTGGAGTGGTATCAGGTCGGGCGTTATCAGGTTGAGACCAATGATGCCTATGTGAAGGCCGATACGGCGCAGATCGGGGCGAAGGTTGCGGGTTACGTGGTCAGCATTCCGGTTTCGGAAAACGCCAAGGTCAAGGCAGGGGACGTCATCGCCAAGTTCGACGGTGGCGATTACCAGCTTGCCGTTGAAGCGGCGCACAATCGCATTGACACGCAACAGGCGTTGATTGCAGGTTTTGACAGCCAGACTTTAGCTCAAAAAGCCCAGATCGCGGCAGCGCAGGCAAAATTGTCTGGCAGCAAAACCGAAGAGGCGAACAGCGCCACGGCACAGGGCCGCGTTGCAAAGCTGGTCTTGACGCGTGTCGTCAGTCAGCAGGCCATGGACGATGCGCAGGCACGTTACGATCAAGCAACAACGGCTGTTGTGGCGGCGCAGGCATCGGTAACGGCGGCCGAAGCACAACTCGCGGTGATCGCAGCAGGCCGCACCCAATCCGAAGCGCAACTCGTCGAATTGCAAACAGCGCTGAAGCGTGCCGAACGCGACTTGTCCTTCACTGAAGTCAAAGCACCGTTTGACGGTGTGGTGGCCAACCGTGCAGTTGAGCCCGGACAATATGTGCAGGCGGGCGCGCGATTGATGGCACTGGTGCCGTCGCAGTCAGCCTACATTGAAGCCAACTTCAAGGAAACGGATCTGAGCAGTATTCATGCCGGGCAAAAAGTTGAAATTGTTGCCGATGCCTTTTCTGACGTGACCTATGAAGGCCGCGTCGACAGTGTGGCCCCTGCATCAGGTGCGGAGTTTTCCTTGTTGCCACCTGAAAATGCCACGGGTAATTTCACCAAGATCACGCAACGCTATCCCGTTCATATCAGCCTGCCGGCGGGGGTTGCGGCCAAACTTGTTCCCGGGCTTTCGGTGACGGTTGCGGTTGACTCACGCGACGGTGGCAACTGAACCATGGCCACTGCTGCCACCATGACTGCTGCATCCATTCCGGCAGCTGCACCCACCGTCAACAAACGCCATATTGCGGCGTTTCTGTTCATGGTATTTGGCATGTTCATGGCCATTCTGGACATTCAGATTGTGTCATCGTCGCTCTCTGAAATTCAGGCAGGCATTTCTGCAAGTGCCGATGAAATTTCCTGGGTACAGACCAGCTATCTGATTGCCGAAGTTGTGATGATCCCCTTGTCCGGCAAGTTGTCGCAAATCTTCGGCACGCGCATCTTGTTTACAGTTTCGGCCATCGGGTTCACGATCATGAGTTTGATGTGTGCCCTCTCTGGGTCCATCGGTGAAATGATGGTGTGGCGGGCGTTGCAGGGTTTTGTCGGCGGTGCCATGATCCCCACAGTGTTCGCGACATCCTTCACAATTTTTCCGCCAAAACAACGCACAATTATTTCCCCGCTGATTGGCCTGATTGCGACATTGGCTCCAACGATCGGTCCCACGGTCGGTGGCTATCTGACCGATCTGTTTTCCTGGCACTGGCTGTTTCTCGTCAACATCATTCCCGGTATTGCCGTTTCAATCGGCGCGTGGACGCTGATTGACTTTGACAAGCCTGACTTCAAACAATTTCGCAGTTTTGACTGGACGGCTTTGGGATTGCTTGCGGGATTTCTCGGCACACTGGAATATGTGCTGGAAGAGGGCGCTGGTGAAGATTGGTTTGACAGCCGGCTGATTTTTTCTCTCACAGCGTTATGTGTCGCAGGTGGTATCGGATTCTTCTGGCGTGTGTTGACATCCAAAGCACCGCTGGTGGAATTTGGCGCCTTCAAGAATCGCAACTTCTCCACAGGTTCGTTCTTCTCATTCACCATGGGCATCGGGCTTTATGGTCTGACCTATTTGTATCCCGTCTATCTGGCCCGCGTGCATCATTACTCTGCTTTGCAAATTGGCGAGACCATGTTTGTGACCGGCGTTGCCATGTTTTTGACGGCACCTATCGCCGGAAAGTTGTCAGCGAAAATCGATCCACGCATCATGATCGGGGCAGGGTTCCTGGGCTTCGGCCTTGGCACTTTCCAAGCGTCGCATATTACTTCCGACTGGTCCTATGCCGAATTGCTGGTGCCGCAAATTTTGCGCGGCGTATCGCTGATGTTGTGCATGGTCACCATTACCAATGTGTCGTTGGGCACACTCAAGCCGCAGGAAATGCGGGGTGCATCCGGCCTGTTTAATCTCACGCGAAACCTTGGCGGTGCTGTGGGCCTTGCGATCATCAACACTGTCATGAACCAGCGCATGGACTTGCATCTGCTGCGTTTGCGCGAATCTGTGACGTGGGACAGAAGCGTTGCCGTCGAAACACTGGACAATATGCGACACGCAATGGCCCCGCTTGGTTCTGATGCTGATGCTGCTGGCTTGGCAAAACTCGCGGGTCTGGTGCGCCAACAGGCCATGACAATGGCCATAGGCGACGTGTTCTACCTCTTAACCGGACTTTTTGTTGCATCCATCCTATTGCTGGCGCTGATGAAAAAGCCTGCGTCCGGCGTGGGCGGCAGCGGTCACTAGCGCCACAGGTACAAAAGATACATTGCGCTTGACGGGGTGATGTTTTGAGGCTTCTCTGAGAGCAGGCTGGTACTATGCCAGCAGTTACATGCGCCTCTTTGCGCATTCAGGGAGCATAAGAATGAAAAAAATCAATTTGTTTGCAGCAGTGTCATTGCTGGGACTGTCGGCTGTTGCCGCTTCGGCTGCAACACTCGACGATGTGAAAGCCAAGGGCTTTGTCCAGTGCGGCGTCAGCCAAGGCCTCATCGGCTTTTCGCAACCGGACGACCAGAACAACTGGACTGGACTTGACGTTGACTTCTGCAAGGCCGTAGCCGCTGCGGTCTTGGGCGATGCAACGAAGGTCAAGTATTCGCCATTGTCCGCCAAGGAACGTTTCACTGCACTTCAATCCGGCGCTATCGACGTGCTGTCACGGAACTCCACCTGGACCATGAGCCGCGATACGGGTCTTGGCCTCTCGTTTGCTGGCGTGACATATTATGATGGTCAAGGCTTCATGGTGCCGACCAAGCTGGGCGTAAAGTCTGCCTTGGAACTGAATGGCGCATCGGTTTGCACCCAGACCGGAACCACCACCGAGTTGAACCTTGCTGACTATTTCAAGGCCAACAAGATGGAATACAAGATTGTGGCCTTCGAAAAGAACGAAGAAGTTCTGAAAGCCTATCAGGAAGGCCGTTGCGACGTGTTCACCACAGACCAGTCCGGTCTCTATGCCGAAATCCTGAAATTCCCGACGCCGGCCGATCACATGGTTCTGCCAGAAATCATCTCGAAGGAACCACTGGGACCAGTCGTTCGCCAAGGGGATGCCGGTTGGTTCAACGTTGTAAAGTGGACCTACTACGCAACGCTGACCGCTGAAGAGCTGGGCGTCACGTCGAAAAACGTTGATGAAATGAAGGCATCTGCCAATCCGGAAATTCAGCGCCTTCTGTCCACCAAGGTGAAGAACCCTGATGGCACGGAAGCTGACAATGATTTCGGCAAGGGCTTGGGTCTTGGTCCGGATTGGGCTTATAATATTGTCAAGCAGGTCGGCAACTACGCCGAAATCTTTGACCGCAATCTGGCCCAGTTGAAAATCGCACGCGGCAAGAATGCCTTGTGGAATGCAGGCGGCCTGCAATACGCGCCACCGATCCGCTAACGAAAATCTCCCCACCCCAACTCATTCCCATAATTTTATGGGATTGGGCAAGGGTGGGGAGGTCAATTCAAAACCATGACAGACATCCCAGACAAACGATTTTCGCCGCCACCTCCTGCATCCGCGGGCGGCTTTGCGTGGTTTTATAATCCGAAGCTGCGCGGCTATGCTTCGCAGATCATTGTGTTGCTGCTGCTCGTGTGGGGCGTTTATGAAATCATTGGCAACACGCAGGCCAACTTGAAAAAACTCAATCAAAATTTCGGTTTCGACTTTCTGACGCAAGCCGCTGGTTTTGACATCAGCGCATCGCTGATCGAATATTCATCTACCTCCACTTATGGCCGCGCCATTGTTGCTGGTCTTCTCAATACTGTGCTGGTCGCTGTGCTTGGCATATTCTTTGCGACCATTGTCGGTTTTACAGTAGGCGTCATGCGCCTGTCGAAAAACAAGGTGGTCTCCGGGGCTGCCACACTCTACGTGGAGCTTTTGCGCAACATCCCGCTGCTGCTGCAGATTTTCATGTGGTACGCGCTGGTGTTGAAACCCTTGCCTGCCGTAAAGAACGCCTATAATTTTTTTGGCAGCGTCTTTATCAGCAAAAAAGGCATTCTCATGCCACACCCGAATTTTGGTTCGGGGGCATGGGTGGCGCTGATGGCTTTGGCAATTGCGTTGATCGGCACGTGGTGGTTTCGCAAAAATGCCCGCAAGCGCCAGGACAAAACAGGCAAGATCACCCCGGTGTGGTTGATATCTATCCCCATCATTGTGGCGTCGCCATTTATTGGTTTACTTATTGCGGGTTGGCCGCTCAGTTTTGACTATCCCGAACTCAAGGGTTTCAACTTTGCGGGCGGCATGACCATGGTGCCGGAGATGGTGGCGCTGCTCATTGCTTTGATTTTTTACAGTGCGACTTTCATTGCTGAAACCGTGCGCGGCGGTATTCAGGCCGTCAGCCATGGCCAATCGGAAGCCTCCAGTGCCTTGGGCCTCAGCCGTGGCATGGCGCTGCGTCTCGTCGTCATTCCGCAGGCCATGCGTATCATCATTCCGCCACTGGCCAGCCAATATCTGAACCTGACCAAGAACTCATCTCTCGCCATCGCCATCGGGTTCCCTGACCTCATGTATGCGGGTGGCACGGTGAACAACCAGTCTGGCAAGGCCATTGAAGTGGTGTTCATCCTCATGGTGGTTTACCTGAGCCTCAGCTTGCTCACGGCGGCCTTCATGAACTGGTTCAATTCCCGCATGAAACTGGTGGAGCGTTGAGGCTATGACACTGGAATATGTCAGAACCGTAGATGCGCCAAAGCTGCCAGCGCCCGCCAGTGCAGCAGGGCTGTGGGCCAAACTCCGGGACCGCTTTGCACCAACGCCGTTGAGTGGTGTTGGCACCGTAGTCATCGCGCTATTTCTGGCGTGGGCGATCTGGTCGATTTTCCAGTGGGCTATTGTTTCTGCCATCTGGACTGCTGCTGATCGAGAGCCTTGTAACACGGTTACAGCGGGTGCCTGCTGGCCCTTCGTCAAGGCGAAATCCTTGCAGTGGATCTATGGCTTCTATCCGCTCGATCAACTTTGGCGCCCCAATCTCGTGTTCCTGATTGGCGGCTTGTCACTGCTCGGGCTGCTGGTTCCAAAAATTCCTTACAAGGGCTGGAACGCGCTGTTCTTTTTTGTCGCCTTTCCCATCATCACCTATGTATTGCTGTCTGGCGGATTTTTTGGACTGGTGAAAGTCGATACCGAACAGTGGGGTGGCCTGCTGATTACGTTGATCGCATCGATCACGGGCATTGTAGCCTCACTGCCCTTGGGCATACTTTTGGCATTGGGTCGAAAGTCGGCCATGCCCGTGGTACAAATGCTGTGCATCACCTTCATTGAAATCGTACGCGGTGTACCGTTGGTGCTTGTGCTGTTCATGGCGGCCAACATGTTCCCGCTGTTCATGCCGCCCGGCATCAATCCCGGCAAGCTGATGTTGGCATTGATTGGTATCGCGTTGTTCTCCGCAGCCTATATGGCCGAAGTGGTGCGCGGTGGTTTGCAGGCCATTCCGAAAGGCCAGTATGAGGCGTCCATGGCGGTTGGCTTGTCCTATTGGCGCATGATGTTGCTGGTGGTCATGCCGCAGGCGTTGAAGGTTGTGATCCCCGGCATCGTCAATAATTTCATCAGCCTGTTCAAAGACACCAGTCTTGTTTCGATTATTGGCATCTTTGATTTGTTCAACATTGTGCAGTCCGGTTTCAATGACGCGAAATGGGCATCGGGTCAAACTGGTAATACAGGCTATTTCGCGTTGGCGCTGATCTACTGCGGCGAGTCGGGGCGGCGCGAAGTCACCCTCACGGCCGAGGCGGGGCAAGGAACGGAGGACCTGGGATTTCGCGCCGAGGTCCCCGTGTTGTTCGACGTGGCGCCCGCCCTCGCCGTGAAACTCGCGGTGCGGGATCACGACGGCGCGCCCACAACCGGGCGGTTCCTGTTCGTGGATCGCCAGGGCCACGTGTTTCCGCCGCAAGCCAAGCGCCTCGCCCCTGATTTC
>JANMEM010000116.1:0-2546 GCA_031376985.1 Hyphomicrobiales bacterium | reverse complement strand
GAAAACATGCGGCCCAATGCCGAAATCGGCACACTCCTCGCAAACCATCCACCAAACGAAGCAAAAACCAAATTCCTCGCATCTTCGGCCGCAAAGCGTTTGTCAGAAACCGCGCCAGATAATCTCGCGTCGCTACTCACTTTTTTTGACCGCGAACCCATCTCCGTCACATCGGCCCTGCTCACAAAAATTTCTGCCGATGGTCCGGGTGTCACCGAAACGCAAGTGCGCGCACTCACAATTCCCACCCTCATCATCGCCACAGAACAAGACGCCATTCACCCCATGGGCCATGCGCAGAAACTGCACGCGCTCATCCCGCATTCACGCCTTGTCAAAATCACGCCCAAGGGTGTTGACAAGGCCATTTACGTTTGTGAATTCCGTTCCACACTTTTGAAGTTCTTCGAGGAAAATATCTGAATGTCCGCCATCATCAACGCCATGCCTCGCAATCAGCTGATCGCTGAATTCTCCATGTGGTCGGCCAACCTCATCAATCTCGAAGCAGACCTGAAACGCATCGAAGGCCATGCCGATGTCTTGCATATCGACGTCGCTGATGGCCACTTCGCCCCCGCTTTCCTGTTCTTCCCTGACCAAGTCGCAGCCATGCGCAAGAAATCCAACATTCCCATCCACATTCACCTGATGGTCGCTGATCACGTGTTGCTTTCGCAGATCGACCAGTTCGCCGAAGCAGGGTGTGACGTCATCAGCGTCCACGCGGAAAACCATAACGCCGCCGAAGCCGTCGCCCACATCAAGAGTCACAACATCGCAGCAGGCATGGTGCTGAAAATCTCAACTCCGGTCGCAACCGCCAAACCTTTCCTGAAAGACATAAATTTCCTCACACTCCTCGGCACTGCCATCGGTGTCAAAGGCCAAGGACTCGACGAAAAAGCCTGCGACCGCCTGCGTGAAGCCAAAGCCATGATTACCGCAGCAAACCTTCCGCACCGTATCATTCTCGCCGCTGACGGTGGCATTCGCGAACACACCGTTCCTGATCTCCGCAAGGCCGGCGCCGAAACGGTCGTGCTTGGTTCCCTCGCATTCGGCGCACCTAACCTCGGCGAACGCATCGCCTGGCTGAAAGCCTTGTAACATGCCCTTCGCCATTGCTCTGGATCTGGGCGGCACACAAACGCGCGCCGCACTTGTGGACGAACAGGGCAACGTCAGAAACCGCGTTTCGCTGCCAACTCCCGCACAAGAGGGTGGCAATGCTGTCGTGGCCCAACTGGCAATAGCCGCAGAACAAGCCACACAAGGAGCGACTGACATTATCGGCGTGGGCCTCAGTTCGCCCGGCCCCTTGGACACCGATAAGGGACTCGCTGTAGACCTGCCCACCATCAAGGGCATGACCAACTATCCCATCCGCGCAGCGCTTGAAGAAAAGCTCAAGCGCACAGTGCATTTGGAAAATGACGGTATCGCCGCAGCCATTGGCGAGTGGAAACATGGGGCAGGCAAAGGCCTCCGTTCAGTCGTTTTTGTCACTGTATCCACGGGCATCGGCGGCGGCGTGATTGTCGATGGACATGTGCTGCACGGCCGCAAAGGCATGGCAGGCCACGTCGGCCATCTCGCGATTTATCCCGATGGATTGATTTGCAGCTGCGGCAATGCCGGCTGCTGGGAAGCCTATGCCGCAGGCCCCGCCTTCGCCGCACGTGCCAGCAAGGCGCTCGGCAAAACTGTTCAGCCTACGGATGTTTTCACCCTGGCCCGCAATGGTCACGCAACTGCGCAACAACAAGTCGACGAACAATCCCGCCTCCTCGGCATCGGCATCACCAGCTTGTTGCATCTCTACAGCCCGGAAATCGTCATCATCGGCGGCGGCCTGTCCAACGCGTTCGACCAGCTCCACCCTGGAATAGACACCTACATCCAGAAAAACGCCATGCTGGCCTTCAAGGACGTGCCCGTTGTGAAAGCTGCACTCGGTGGAAATTCAGGATTGATCGGTGCAGCCTCAATGGTATTTGCTGCCTAGTCGCTCACGCCATCTTCGAACCCATCCAACCCAGCAGCTTGTCAAATCCGCCAAACGGATAAAGATGTGGAGCCGCAATGCCCAGTTCCGGCTTGTCAAAGTGCAGCGTTGCCAATTGATCGACAAATTCCGTCGGCTCCGACACGCTCAGCAACCGCGTCACATTCATCGCCTGCTTGCGTATGAACCGTGCTGAATTGCCAACGCCACACATGGCCGCATATTTCACCAGCGTCTTGATGGTGGCAGGCCCTGGCACGCCAACGTGTATGGGCAAATCAATTCCAGCTGCCCGCAACTCCGTCGCCCAATGTGCAACCGGCAAGGCATCAAACAAAAACTGCGTGGCAATAAAACCATTCAAACCGGAAGCCTTGAGCCAGTCATTCTTCTGTTTCAATGCTCGCAACAACATGGCCTCACCATGCACCTTGGTAATGTCAGGATTACCTTCCGGATGACCGGCAATGCCAATCCGCGCAATGCCAGCCTGCTGAAACGCGCCCGTTTCCAGAATCTGGATTGCCGCATCATATTT
>JANMEM010000090.1:0-9530 GCA_031376985.1 Hyphomicrobiales bacterium | reverse complement strand
GAATATGCTGAAAGTGTTCCCGCAATTGGGTGATGTGAAGATCAGTCACGCCTGGGGCGGTTACATTGCGATCACGTCGAATCGTTTGCCGGATTGCGGGTGGTTATCGCCTACAACCTGTTACGCCCATGGTTATTCTGGCCAAGGCGTGGCGCTGGCAGGCATGTATGGGAAGCTGATGGCAGAGGCTATTCGCGGCACGGCAGAGAAGTTTGATTTGCTCGCACGGGTGAAGCACCTGCCCTTCCCGGGTGGCGCGGTGCGCACACCGTTGCTGGTAGCGGCGATGTTGTTTTACCGGTTAAGGGATGCGCTGGGTTGAAAGCAAATCTCAAAACGGTCCGTCATTCCAAACGCGAAACGAAGTGAAGCAGATTGAGCGATTTGGAATCCAGCTTGGCGGCAGCACGTTGAATACGTTGAGAGAAAGCGAGCTTCCAAATCACTCGTTTCGCTTCGCTACACTCCTGTTTGGAATGACGGTATTTATCGCGCACCCCTCTGCCAAGCTTTTAAACAAATATACTCCATCACCAGTGCCGACGCGGCAATCGATGTAATCTCCGCGTGGTCGAAGGGTGGTGACACTTCCACCATGTCCATGCCGACGAAATTTACGTCTTTCAGTCGCCGGATGATTGATGCGGCTTGATGATAGGTCAAGCCACCAGGGACAGGCGTTCCGGTGCCGGGAGCGGCGGAGGGGTCGAGGCAGTCGATGTCGAAGGTGAGATAGGCTTTTGATGTGCCTGCGCGTTCACTGATGATGGTGGCGAGTTGGTCAGCGGTGGAATTATGAACTTCGTCAGCGAAGATGATGCGGATGCCGTCGGTGGTTTCGCCGACGAAGCTGGTGCGAATGCCGATCTGGGTTGATTTGTGTGGGTCGATCAAACCTTCGCGCAGGGCGTAGCCGAACATGGTTCCGTGGTCGATGCGACCGCCAGAGTCAGGTTCCATGTCGCGGTGGGCATCAAAATGCACCAGTGCCAAGGGGCCGTGTTTTTTGGCGTGGGCTTTGAGCAGTGGATAGGAAATGTAGTGGTCACCCCCTAGCGCAATCATTTCAGCGCCGGAGAAAATAATTTCTGTGGCGTGTTTTTCCAACGTGGCGGGGAAATTTTCTTTCAGACCCCAGTCAAAGAAGCAATCGCCATAGTCGATCACGCCCAGTGTATCGAACGGATCAAAGTTCCAAGGGTAAACCGGACCCCAGGCGTTTTCAGCCGAGGCCTGGCGAATGCCGGCGGGGCCGAGACGTGTGCCGGGGCGATGGGTTACAGCTTGATCGAAAGGAATACCTGTGACGGCGATATCAACACCTCTGAGGTCTCGTGTGTATTTACGGCGCATGAAGGATTGCGCACCGGCGTATGTCGCTTCCCAGCGGGTGCCTTTGATTGTCTCACGACGAAACGCCTCGTCGCCCGGCAAGTAGCCGAGCTTGTCCATTTCCAGTGCCATGGTGTTTTACTCCGTCAACAGCAGTGAATCGGCGGCTTGCCAGTTGACCCAGACCTTGTCGCCAATCGACACCCCCGCACCGCCTTCGCGCGAGTCATTCTGCACGTTGACCGAGATGTGGTGGCCGTCGGCCATGTCGGCCACAACTTCGCTCCAGTCTCCGTAATAGGCAACGTCGCGGACTTTCGCTTGCGTCTTGATCAGGCCAGCACCCTTGGGTTCGGTCTTGGAAATTTTCAGTTTTTCCGGACGCACGGCGATGGTGACATTGCCTTGGCACGTCTTCGAGGTTTCGAGTTCAATCTTGCCGATGGATTTGGCGTCACACAAAACCGATTTGCCCTTTTGGCCAATTACCGTTGCATCGAACAGGTTCACCTTGCCTATGAAATCCGCCACGAAGCGTGATGAGGGTTGTTCATATAGTTGTTGCGGTGTTGCCACTTGCTGGATGGCGCCTTTGTTCATGACGGCAATACGCGTGGCCATGGACAGAGCTTCGTCCTGGTCGTGGGTTACGATAATGAAGGTGATGCCGACAGTTTTCTGCAGGCGTGTGAGCTCAAGGCGCATGTCGTCACGGAGTTTCGCGTCGAGGGCTGACAATGGTTCGTCGAGCAGCAAAACTTTGGGACGTTTGACCAAAGCCCGGGCGAGTGCAACGCGCTGGCGTTGGCCACCGGACATCTGGTCGGGTTTGCGATCAGCAAGGTGACCAAGCTTGACCATTTCGAGGCCTTCCTTAACGCGGACCTGCACCTCTGGTTCGGCAACACCTGTGACGCGCAGACCATAGGCTACATTGTCTGCTACCGTCATGTGTGGGAACACGGCATAAGACTGGAATACCATGTTGGTGGGCCGCTTGTTGGGAGGGGTACGCGACATATCTTCACCGCCGATCATGATCTGGCCTTCGGAGGGCGTGTCGAGGCCGGAGATCATGCGGAGAAGCGTGGTCTTGCCGCAGCCAGAAGGGCCAAGAAGGGCAAAAAATTCGTTCTGCTCAATATCAATCGACACGTTGTCTACGGCCACAACACCGCCGGGATAGCGCCGCCACACGTTGCGGACCGATACGATGGGTTCTGCCATGGTGCTTAATTCGCCTTTTCAGTGGATTGCAGTTTCATGGCCAAAACAGTGGCCACAATCGTAATGATGATGAGGACGGTGGAGGCCGCGTTGACTTCGTATTTCACGCCGGTTTTGACCATCGAATAAATTTTGACCGGGAAAGTTACCGTTTCGGGGCCAGCAGTGAAAAAGGTGATCACGAAGTCATCGAGGGACAGCGTAAAGGCGAGCAGAGCCCCTGCGATGAGACCCGGCTTCATGAAAGGCACAAGGATTTTCCAGAAGGTTTGCATTTCCGTGGCACCGAGGTCTTTCGAGGCCTCTTCAAGCTGGCGGTTGAATCCGACCAAGCGGGACCGAACGACGATGGTGACAAACGGGAAGCAGAACGCGATGTGGGCGATGATAATGGTGAGCAAGTTCAAGGGCCAAACCGCACCAGCAAGAAGCTGAGTCATGCCGGACTTGTTGAAGAACAGCAGCAGCGCCACGCCCATACAGATTTCAGGAATGACGATGGGCAAGCCCATGACAGCTTCGTAGGCGGGCTTTCCCGGAAATTTGAACCGCCACAACATCACCGCCACCATGGTGCCGATGATCGTCGCAACCAGTGTTGTGACAAACGCAATGGTGAGCGAATTGATCATGGCATCAAAAATGGCGGAGTTGTTCCATGCTTTCGGATAATTCTCGAAGGTGAAGCCCTTCCACACCCCACCACGGTTTTGCTTGTTGAAGGAAAACGCGATCAACACAAATATCGGCGTGTACAGCACCAGAATAGTGATGGCGAACAAAGTGCGCAGCCAGAGACGGCGCGAGAATTCAAGCGGGCCCTGCCCCGGCTTCAGTTGTGCGGCCATTATGCTGACACTCCCTTGCTTCTGCGTTGATACAGCCATTGCAGGAAGAGTACGCCGAAGGTGAGGAACATAAGGATGAATGATAGCGCAGAGCCAAAGGGCCAATCATTGGAGGAGCCGAACTGTTTCTGAATGACGTTGCCAATCATCCAGGAACTTGCGCCGCCCAGTTCGTCGGAAATCAGGAACATGCCAAGGCATGGGATGAAGACGAGAATAATACCAGTCACTACACCGGGCATGGTCAAGGGGAAGGTCACGCGCCAAAAGGTTTGCGCTTGTGTGGCACCAAGATCGAGACTGGCTTCGAGGAAACTGCGATCCAATCTTTCAATGGTGGAATAAAGCGGCAGCACCATGAAGGGCAGGAAAACATAAACCAGACCGAAAATGACGGCGGGTGTGGTGCCGAGCAGTGACACGGGTCCGATGCCGACTGTTTCCAGAATCCAGTTGATGATACCATTGGCACCCATTGTGGTTTTAAGTGCATAAGTGCGAATGAGCAGGTTGATCCAGAATGGCAGGATGATCAGCAGCAGCAGCAGTGGTCTGGCTCTCTCCGGCGCAAAGCAAATGCCGAAAGCAAGCGGATAACCAATCAGCAAACACGCCAGTGTGGATAACAAGCTCCACCACAGGGTTCGCAAAAAGATGGAAATGATGTTGGGATCAAGGGCACGTAGGTAGTTGGTGATGCCTGTGAGATAATCGTAGTCGTTGATTGAGGTTTCACCGTCCACAACAAGCTTGTCTGACATCGAGAGGACAAACAAAATGCTAATCGGGATCAAAAAGAACAATACCAGCCAGATTGTTCCGGGCGTTGACAAAGTCCAGAAAACGTTTCGATTGCTTTTCCAATCGTCCAAAATGCAGGCTCCCCGCCACTGTTGTTTTATGGAAGCCTAGCCCACGGAAACTGGCGCGGCAACTGCTGTCTGCAAAAAGAAACGCCGACTGTTTGGGCAATCGGCGTAAATATTGCTCGCTATTTGAATTCGATTAGGCGGCCTGAATCGCGGTCCACAACTCGTCGCGCACCTTCAGGGCTTCTTCGCCGAGATACTTGGAATACTCGCACTTGGCCAAAATATCATCGGACGGGAAAATGGCGGGGTTTTCCTTGTATGCACCATCCATCAATTCTTTCGCCGCCTTGTTCGGCGTGGCATAACGAATGGTTTCAGTGATCTTCTTTCCAACTTCCGGATCGAAAATATAGTTGATGAAGGCATGGGCATTTTCAGGATGTGGTGCGCCAGTTGCAATTGCGATTGTATCTTCCCAGACGTTGCCGCCTTCCTTTGGAATTGCGAAGGACAGGTCTTCGTCTTCCACCATGACCTGCGCTATGTCACCGTTATATTCCATGGTGATGTCAACTTCGCCCTGAGCCAAAAGATCCTGGCCGTTGTCCCCAGCATATTTCTTGATGATGGACTTGGCGCTGATCAGAAGATCCTTGGCCTTGGTCAATTCTGTGATGTTGGTGGAGTTGTAGCTGTAGCCGAGATATTTAAGCGCCGAACCAATGGAGTGTTCCTGGTCCCCCAGCAGTGCCACGTGGCCTGCATATTTCTGATCGTCCAGCAGCCACTTCCACGAGTCAATCACGCCGTCAACCTTGGACTTGCGGAAGCCAACGCCGACTGTGCCCCACTGGTATGGCAGCGAGAATTTGCGGCCAGGATCGAAAGCCGGATTCATGAAGTTGGGATCGACGTTCTTGATGTTGGGAATTTTGGCATGGTCGAGCTGTATCAACATATTGGCCTTGATCATGCGCTCCACCTTGTCGTTGGTGGGAACAATCACGTCATAGCCGGGGTTGCCCGCCTTGAGCTTGGTGAACAGCTCGTCACCATCGGCGAAAAGGTCCATCTTCACTTCAATGCCGGTTGCGGCGTTAAAGTCAGCCAGAGTGGTTTCACCGATATAAGTATCGTAGTTATAGAAACTCAGTTTCTTGTCTTCTTCCGACATGGCGTTGCGTGGCAGAAAAGCCAGCGCAGCAAACATGCCGGTGCCGCTCAGAAGACTACGGCGGGTTGGGCGGAATTTCGGTTGGATCGATGACATTTTGAATACCCCTGGTTTTCGTTTTTTTGGACTGGGCCAGAGTCGAGTCTGGCCCAGCATTGTGTTGCAATTACATTTCAGTTTTCACGTCTTCGTAGGTTTTGTCCAGAGCCGTTCGCGCAAGTTTCACCAAATCGTCAATCTGCTTTTCTGTTATGCAGAAAGGTGGTGCCAGCACCATGGTGTCCCAGCAAGCGCGCATCACCAACCCTGTGTTGAAACTGTGGTCCCGGCAGATGGTGCCGACCCGACCTGAGTCATGGAAACGGGCACGGGTTGCCTTGTTTTTGGACAGTTCGATTGCACCGATCAGACCGACGGAGCGGGTTTCCCCTACGATGGGGTGGTCGTTCAGGCTGGCCAGGCCCTTGTTGAAGTAGGGGGCTAGCCTGGCCACACGTTCCACGAGTTGTTCGTCTTCGATGATTTCAATGTTTTTGAGCGCTACCGCCGAGGCCACCGGATGACCGTCATATGTCATGCCGTGGTTGAAGTCGCCGCCCTTGTCGAAGAATGGCCTGATCAAATCGTCAGAGAAGGCAACCGCACCAATCGGCAAATATCCAGACGACAAACCCTTGGCCATGTTGATGATGTCGGGTTCAAAGCCAAAAGTTTCAAAACCAAACCAGTTGCCCGTGCGGCCAAAGCCACAGATCACTTCGTCGGAAATAATCAGCACACCATATTTGCGGCAGATGCGCTGGATTTCCGGCCAATAGGTTGAAGGTGGAATGAGAACGCCGGCAGCACCTTGGATGGGCTCACCGATAAATGCGCCGACGTTGTCGGGCCCCAATTCGAGGATTTTCTTTTCCAGTTCGGCAGCTGCAATCAGACCAAACTCTTCCGGTGTCTTGTCACCACCGAAATCATACCAGTAGGGTTGTTGAATGTGGTGGAAGCCCGGGAGTGGTGTTCCGCCCTGTTCGTGCATGCCCACCATACCGCCCAAATTCGCAGCGACCCACGTGGAGCCGTGGTAGCCCCGGCGGCGACCAATGATATGCTGGCGATAGGGTTTGCCCATCACCGCCCAATAGTGGCGGACGAAACGCACAATGGTATCGTTACCTTCAGAACCGGAATTCGAGAAGAAAATGCGCTGGAATTTTGCGGGCAGCTTCGACGAAATCTTGGCAGCAAGTTCAGTGGCAGGTACCGTCGTGGTTTTGAAGAAGGTGTTGTAATAGGGCAGATCGAGCATCTGGCGGTACGCGACTTCGGCCAGATCCTTGCGGCCGTAGCCGACATTCACGCACCAAAGCCCTGACATGCCGTCCAGAATTTTGTTTCCTTTACCGTCCCAAATATAAATCCCGTCGGCGTGGGTAATAACTCGGGGGCCGCCCGCAGCGTGAAAAGACTTGTGATCCGTGAACGGATGAAAATGGTGGGCAATGTCGCTTTTTACGATGTCATCAATATTGATATTCTTCGGGTGCACGGTCATGGCAGTCTCCAACAGGATTATATCGGGCCGCCGACACTGATGCAGCAGGCCTGTGAATTCCAAAAACGCCAGATTATATCAGGGCTTGAAACCAATGCGGGCGCAGTTCACCAGCACATCAGATTTGATGGTGCGGCCAGTGCAATGGCTGGCAAAAGACTGGTCGCGGGTGCTGCGCATGTCGTGAGTATGGCACGGTGGCGCGGAAGTCTCAAGCCACCCTGTTATGGCGTAGGGTCAGGCGCTTCGTCTGCCCGTCGCTTATAGCGCATGTATTGCATTGCGCTGATTGGGATCATGGAAACATACAGCGCTGCTACGACCAGCAGCGTTTCCCAAGGGAATGTGATGAGGCAGACAATTGCCAGCACTCCGCCAGCCAGTATTGGCAGAGCCATTTCGCGGGGAACTTTGGTCACTGTCTTGCCGCTGAAAGTTGGGACGCGGCTCACCATCATGATGGCAATGGCAACGATGACGGGCGCAATCCACATGGCATAGCGATGGCCTTCCACGTCGCCTTGCCAAAAGCCATAGTACAACGGCACCATGGCCAGACCAGCGCCTGCGGGAGCTGGCATGCCAGTGAAAAAAGCGTTCGCATAGGCGGGTTTCAGCGGATCTTCGAGCGCCACGTTGAACCGCGCCAATCGCAAGGCACAGGCAATCGAGAGCATGAGGCAGATGATCCAGCCCAAAGGTTTGACCGCGTTGAGCGACCAGAAATATATCAGCAAAGCAGGTGCAACACCAAAGTTTACGAAGTCGGCAAGAGAGTCCAGCTCGGCCCCGAACTTGGAGGTGCCTTTCAACAGCCGCGCCAAACGACCGTCCAATGCGTCAAGGAATATAGCAAGAATAATCGCAGCGACCGCAATTTCAAACCTTCCTTCAAACGCGAGACGTATGGCGGTGATACCACTGCACAAGGCCAGCAACGTAATCAGGTTTGGCAGCAGATAGCGGATGGGAACGGGTTGAAAGCCTTTGCGCGGCGGTGCTTCGTCTTTCATTGTTTTAGCCCTTGCGGCTGAGGCGCGGCTGACCCTGCACCGCAAAGTCCGCCAAAATTGTTTCACCGGCAACGGCGCGTTGACCGACGCAAACCAGAGGGGCGACACCTTGCGGCAGGTAAACATCAACGCGGGAACCAAAGCGGATGAGGCCAAAACGCTGGCCCAATTGCAGGCTGTCGCCCTCCTCCACAAATTTGACAATGCGGCGGGCCACGAGGCCCGCAATCTGCACCATGCCAATGCGCGAACCGTCTTCGCGCTGCATGGTCAATGCCTGGCGTTCATTGTCTTCACTGGCCTTGTCGAGTTCCGCATTGACGAAGGCACCGGGTACATAGGCCAGCTTGACAATGCGTCCGTCAACCGCGGAGCGGTTCACATGCACGTCAAACACATTCATGAAAACTGAAATGCGGGTGTGCTTCTCGCGCGGCAAATCCAGTTCAGGCGGTGGGATGACTTCGACAATGTGACTCACTTGCCCGTCGGCTGGTGAAATGACCAAGGACTTTCCAATCGGCGTCACCCGTTCAGGATCGCGGAAAAAATAGGCGCACCACAATGTCAGCACCACGCCAACCCACGGCAAAACCGGCAAGCGCAGCCAGAACAACAGCAAGGTTACAGCGGCAAAAATAGCGATGAAACGCCAGCCCTCACGGTGGATCGGGGCAAAGGATGATTTGATGCTGTCAACAATGGTCATGGTGTCTCACATATGAACTTGCGCCACCCTCTACAATACCACGCCGCAAAACAAAAGCCGCCTGCACCATCCCACTGGAGCAAGCGGCTTTTCACGATTCCGGAGGAGGACCGGAGCCAGAAACTCAGTGTATACGTGCGGCGCCACCGAACATGCGGCGTGGCTGGAATGGCAACACAACGGCATCAAAGTCATTGGCAATTTGGCCAAAGCTGCTGGCGAATGCTGGAGTTGCTGCAGGCAAGGTTTCTGAACGAACGGCTGTTCCGTAGGCGATGGCCTGAAACATGTCGTTGCCGAGTTCGATCAACTCAATCTTCACACCAATCACACCGTCTGCGTTCATGGTTTTGGCATTGGCCATCATCTTGGCTTCGGCTTTTTCACGAACAGAGCCTAGGCCATCGGCCACTTCGTCCACTGTCATGTGCTCGAGGGCACGATGGCCAGCGGTTGAGTTTTTGCTGATGCGGCGCGCCCAGATGGCAGAGCCCCGCACAACGCCGAGTGTCTCTTCAATGGAACGCCCGGCAAAGGTTTCTAATGTTGTAACTCGCATTTGACTTTATCCCCAAATTTGTTGGCGTTGCCCCTTCTTGTTCGGGGGTTAAAGCCGGTTGATTTTTTTGCTTCCACGTTGTTCGCGGCATGGATTTACCCTGCGCTCCATTCGTAAACAAAATCCAACTCAGGTGGCATTTGACTCAAGTTTTCGACAAATTGAAGCGACTTCCAGTGAGCAGCGTTAATGGCAGCTTCCGGGGCATGATTACGGAAAGGTTGATTCAGGAAGTGTTGAGGATGATGGACTGTGGCGTGCTTCGAGGCCCGCAAGTGGGCGGGCACCTCAGCATGAGAGATTTAAC
>JANMEM010000054.1:0-5609 GCA_031376985.1 Hyphomicrobiales bacterium | reverse complement strand
GCTACGGCCATTTGCTGCATGAAGAAAATCCCGCATATGCTGCGGATATTATCAAAGGTTCCCGCACATGATTCTGCCAGAAGACCACCCGCAACGTCGCGCCTTGAATGACGAAGTGCATGCACGACCGCCCGACAATCTGGAAGCTCCTGTTCGGTTGTCGTACCTTGTGCTTGTCGGGTCCGGCAGCCGTGCTGCCGATCTGGCGCAGCTTTCACAATTGATTGAGGGAACCGGCGCACCGAAGCCCGCCGTCGATGCCAACCATTACAGTGCTGATTTGGGCTCGCATCGCATCAAGTGGGAGCGCCATACAGAATTTTGCCGCTATACATTCTATGCGCCCGGTGTAGAAAAAAAACCGTTCTCGGAACCAGCAATTTCATTGGTGCCCCAAGCGTGGTTGCGCTCGTTGACGGGTCAGACCATAGCTGCACTTCACGCCAATGTGGTGCGAGGGGCTAAAACGCTTGATCCTGTCAGGACATCGGACACCTATTTTAATGGCAACCAGATTATTGGTTCGCTGATTTCAGGTGGAACGGGGCGGGCCTATACTGACTTTCGCATTCACGCAGACGGATTTGGACGCATATTATTATGCGATCATCTTATGACGCCACGTCAAGCCGGCCGTCTGGTCCAGCGCCTCTTTGAGATTGATACTTATAGGATGATGGCGCTGTTGGCGCTTCCTGTGGCGCGCAAACTTTCGCCATTGCTGGGGCAGGCAGAACAGGAACTGTTGGAAATCATGGACGCCATGCAGTCAGCGGGCGATGCCGAAGAGCCAATATTGCTTGACCGTCTGACCCGGCTGGAAGCATCCGTTGAACGTCAGTACACTGATAATCAGTATCGCTTTTCGGCCGCCAACGCTTACTATGATCTGGTGCAGCAACGCATTGAAGAGTTACGCGAAGAACGTATCGAAGGGTTCCAGACCTTCCGCGAATTCAACGACCGCCGCTTCTTGCCAGCCATTGCCACATGCCGTGCCGTTTCTGCGCGGCAGAGCGCCCTGTCGGACCGCATTGCCCATGCCACTGTCTTGCTCTCAACACGCGTCAGCGTATCGCGGGAAAAGCAGAACCAGGCCATCCTGAAATCGATGGATGAACGCGCCAATCTGCAACTCCGGCTACAGCAAACTGTGGAAGGTTTGTCAGTGGCGGCGATCACCTATTATATTGTTGGTCTGGTCTATTATGCGGCGAAGGGTTTTTTACCCAAAACTTCAATGGTTTCGCCGGAATTTGTGGCGGCCTTGGCCATTCCGGTTGCATTGCTGGCAGTGGGTTTTGGCCTCCATAAATTCCGCAAGTCCCTTGATCGGTGACGCAGCCACTTGCGTCCGGAATAATTGCAGTCTCTAATGTCAACGTATGTTGACAGTGAATTCCAGACCGCATGCGGTCATTGTTGGTGCTGGCCTTGGCGGGCTGGCGGCAGCCATTCGTCTGGGTGCAAGGGGCTATCGCGTGACTGTGCTCGACAGGCTGGAAAGCCCCGGCGGCCGTGCGACTGTGTTTCGACAGGATGGCTTCACGTTTGACGCCGGCCCCACAATCATTACCGCTCCGTTTGTTTTGGAAGAACTTTGGAATTTCGCCGGGCGCAATTTTCATGATGATGTGGAGCTTCGGGCGCTTGATCCCTTTTATGTCATCCGCTTTGATGATGGCAGCACTTTCACCTGCCGATCTGACGCCGCTGCCATGCGAGAAGAGGTGGCCCGCATCTCTCCCGGCGATGTGGCGGGCCATGATGCTTTCATGCGCGAGAGTGAAGCGATCTACAAAGTAGGTTTTGAACAGTTGGGGCACGTCCCCATTTCGTCGATCAGCAGCATGGCCACTCTGGTGCCCAGCTTGATGAAATTGAAAGCGTGGAATTCGGTTCATTCACATGTGGCCAAACATGTGAAGCATCCAAAATTGCGTATGGCCCTCAGTTTTCATCCGCTGTTTGTGGGGGGCAATCCCTTCAGTGTCACGTCGGTTTACAGCATGATCGCATATCTTGAGCGGCAGTTCGGCGTGCACTGCGCCATGGGTGGTACGGGTGCTATTGTGCGTGCCATGGTCAAGCTGATCCAAAGTCAGGGTGGTGATGTGCGCTGCAACACCGATGTTGACGAGATTACCACAGCCAATGGCTGCGCCACGGGTGTGAAACTTGCGTCAGGTGAAGTGGTGGCGTCTGACATTGTGGTTTCAAACGCCTGTGCCGCACATACCTACACAAAACTGATTGCGGGTGGTGCCCAAAAGCGCTGGACCAAGCGCAAGATGGCCCGTGCCCGCCATTCCATGTCACTCTTTGTCTGGTATTTCGGCACCAGCAAAAAATTTGAAACCGTGGCGCACCATACCATTGTCATGGGGCCACGTTATCGCGGCCTGATTGACGATATCTTCAAAAACAAGGTACTTGCTGATGACATGAGCCTTTATCTGCACCGACCTACAGCCAGCGATGGTTCCCTCGCTCCGGCGGGTTGCGACAGTTTCTATGTCCTGTCGCCCGTGCCCAATCAAGACTCCGGTATTGACTGGAAAACCATGGCAGATACCTATCGGAAGCGTGTGGCCAAGCGGCTCGATGAAACTGTGATGCCGGGTTTTGAACAGCACATTGTCACTGAGCGCTTGATGACGCCCGATGATTTTGAACATACGCTCAAGTCTTACAAGGGTGCTGCCTTTGGTCTTGAACCCGTGTTGACGCAAAGCGCCTGGTTTCGCCCCCACAACAAAAGCGAGGAATTTGAAAACCTGTTCCTGGTGGGTGCGGGCACGCATCCCGGTGCGGGCATTCCCGGCGTGCTTTCAACTGCGCGTGTGCTCGACACCGTTGTTCCGCCAGCAGAGGCATTTCTCAATGTTAAAACGTGATTTTGCCACACCGGCGGACATGGCCCTTTGCCGGCAAATGATCAGGCAGGGTTCAAAAAGTTTTCATCTCGCATCTTTGCTTTTGCCCTCCAGCTATCGTGAACATGCACGCGCCCTCTATGGGTTTTGTCGCATGGCTGACGATCTGGTTGATACTGCCAACACATCGCGCGAAGCAGTGGTTGAATTGGCCGGGCGGCTTGACAGGATCTATGAGGGAGCTCCCAGTGACAATGCCACCGACCGTGCCTTTGCAGACCTGATTCATCGCTTTGCTATTCCGCGTGAAATTCCTGATGCGTTGATCGAGGGTTTCGCATGGGATGCTGAGGGCAGGCACTACGACACCTTGTCTGACGTCACAGCCTATGCTGTGCGTGTCGCTGGCACAGTTGGTGTGATGATGTCACTGATCATGGGTGAGCGTCGACCGCACGTGTTGGCCCGCGCCATTGATTTGGGTGTTGCCATGCAATTCAGCAATATCGCACGTGACGTTGAAGCTGATGATGCGATGAACCGTGTTTATTTGCCCGCGAATTGGCTTGCGACCTGTGGAAGCCGTTCCGACGTTGCCTCCAAGCTGGTTGACGAGGCTGAGCGCATTTATCATCAGGCAGCGGCGGGCATTGCACTCTTGCCTCGGTCCTGTCGTGCGTCCATCAACGCAGCGCGTTTGCTCTATCGTGAAATCGGGCTTGAGGCCAAGCGTACCGGGCATCGCAGCCGGGCGGTGGTGTCTTTTGGGCGGAAGTTGTATCTTGTGTCGAGAGCTATCGCCACCGCGCCGTGGTTGCCTTCCCATATGTCGGAGCCATGCATAGATGAGGGCCAGTTTCTGCTGGATGCCGTGGCCCAATCTGCAGGTCCAGTTTCGCCGTACAAAGGCATCGCAGGTCAGTTGGACTGGGTCATGAAACTGTTCATGGCAGTCGAGGCACGAAAGTCATGAGCAGCAGCACATTGATCATTATTGAAATGTCGATCACACTTGTGGCTGTTGTCGGCTGGGGCGTTTGGGAGCTCTACAAACTCAAGAAGGGGCGCTGATTCAGGCGAACCTCGGCATACGAAACGGCAACATGAGTTGCACGACGGGATTCATGAAGCGATCAAGCGACAGGCTTTCGTGATAGGCATCACATTGCTCACCATCCAGCGTAAGGCCAATGTGGTTTCGCGTATAAAAAGGGCTGTCTTCCAGAGTTGCGATCAAGCGAGGTGGTGCTTCAGACATGACATTGCGGGTCATGCCCCAAAATCCACGCGGCAAGGCGTGGTTTTCAGGAATGCTGCGCTCCACAACATTGCCAGCGTTGAAGCCCCGGCCAAAACTGAAGCGTGAGCCATCGCGCCGCTCTACGCTGTATATAACTTCGGTGCCCCGGCTGTTGTTGGCGCGCTCCCATGTCCATTGCCGAAAACCGCGACCAAGTGGCTCCTCTCCCCAGTTCATGTCGCAATAGGAAGGGCCCGACCACTTGAGCGCAGGTGTGTCCATTTCTACCGTCACGCGGGACTCTGGTGCCACTGCTTGCCAGTGATGCAAGCCCTTGTCATCAAGCTGCACTGGAGCGTTGTACAATGCAGGCGCAGACAGTCTGACTTTGCCGTGCAATGGAAAGGGCAGTGGAACGCAGCGTTCATGAATGTCAATTGTCAACTCGTTCCCGTTCCACATCATGCTTGAAGGACCAACCGTGAATTGTTGCGCCGTGCGGGCCACGCGCGTGATGCCGCGCTCGGTCATCGCCCAGCGCCGAGGCTTGCCGTAAAGTGCGATGTTGATTGCACAATGGTTTTCGGGGTCAGCTTTTCCCCTCTTGCGGGCGCGCGCATAGTAGGGTGAGAAAACACTTCCGACAAAGCCAATGATGCTCAGGCCGTGCAGTCCATCGTCACTCGTGGCATCCACATACCACCAGCGGTAACCGTTTCGTGCTACCGGAACATCAAAGCGCGGTCTTGCATCAGTGCTTCCGCTGCCCGCATCCCCGCCAGCGCTGCCATTGGAACGCCCGGTCCCGGATGTGTGCTGCCGCCCGCCAGATAGAGGCCCGGAATTTTCGTGCGTGCCTTGGGTCTCAGAAAAGTTGACAGCCATCCCTGTGAAGCCCTTCCATAGAGTGCGCCTGCGGTTGCAGGATAAAGTTCTGCAAAGTCTTTCGGCGTGCGCCGCAACATCGGCGCAGCTTGCATGGTCAATGTGAGACCACACCGTTGCAATCTGTTGAGCATACGCATTTCAATGTCGTCTGGCGCACCCTGTGCATCTGCTGGCGCATTGACGAGTATCAATTTTCGTCCTTGGTCCTGGTCACACATGTAAACGGTGGGATCCTTTGCAGGGCCAGATTTCAAATCAGCAAACTCGGCAGCGTAGTCGTCCGAGAAAAATACGGTATGGTGTGACAAGGGCAGTCCGTTTTCCTTTGTCAATGCACACCATGTGACGGCGGAAAGCGACCGTTGTTTTGCCGAAAGTGATGCTCTGGCTCTGCCGACCTGTCCGCCAAAAAGACCTGTTGCAACGGCCTCGCTATCAGCATTGACCACAATCGCCTTGCAGGGATGCCGTTTACCGTGAGCGTCAATGACCGAGGACAGTGTGCTACTTTCCAGTTCAATGCGTTCAGCCTTGCAGTTGAAATGAAAATTGACACCAAGCGTTTTCGCATGGTCGTAAAGCGCCTTCGCAAGTGCCGACATGCC
>JANMEM010000571.1:0-2281 GCA_031376985.1 Hyphomicrobiales bacterium | reverse complement strand
GAAATCCGAAAGTACTTCCAGCAGAAATGCTTCAAAGGCTTCGTCGGTGCGGTCCAGTTCATCGATCAGCAAAATCGGCGCGGCACCATCGTCCGACTCAAGCGCCTGCAACAGCGGCCGCTTGATCAGGAATTTCTCGGCAAACACATCCTGCCCCAAACGATCCCGGTCCAATTGGCCGGACGCTTCGGCCATGCGGATTTCGATCATTTGTGCGGCGTAGTTCCATTCATAAACAGCGGAGGACACGTCAAGGCCTTCGTAACATTGCAGGCGGATCAGTTTGCGGCCAAGGCCTTCTGCCAGAACCTTGGCAATCTCAGTTTTGCCAACACCCGCTTCACCTTCAAGAAACAGGGGGCGCCCCATTTTGAGGGCGAGGAACACCACAGTCGCCAAATCCCGCCCTGCAACATAGCCAGCGGATTTCAGAAGTTCGAGTGTGTCGTCGATATTGGCGGGAAGGTTTGTGCGCATGACTAAACTCATCATTACTGTATACCGTCATTCCGGCGAAAGCCGGAATCTGTTGGCAATTGAGAGATTCCGGCTTTCGCCGGAATGACGGTTTTGGTAAAGCAAAACAAAAACACCCGCCAACCGGAGCCAGCGGGTGCATTTAAAACACGAACAATCTACTTCGCAGCAGCCACAGCCCTGCGCGCCATCACACCAATCAAATGCGCACGATACTCAGCAGAGCCATGCATATCGGCATTCAGGCCTTTCGACTTTGTCTTGATTCCCGCCACAGCATCTTCCTTGAAGCTCTTGCTCAAGGCGCCTTCCATGTCGGGATGACGGAACACGCCAGGACCAGCACCTGTCACTGCAACCCGTGCTGCACCCTTTGCGTCCTGCGCCACGAATACGCCGACCATGGCATAAAGCGACGCCGGATTGGGGAACTTGGCATAACCGCTCTTCTTCGGGATCGGAAATTCAATTGCCGTGATTACCTCTGCATCCTTCAACGCAGTTGAGAACATGCCAGTGAAAAACTTGTCCGCCGGAATTTTGCGTGCATCCGTATGGATGATCGCACCCAGCGCCATGCAGGCCGAGGGGTAATCCGCAGCCGGGTCATTGTTGGCAACTGACCCACCAATGGTGCCCTTGTGGCGCACATGCGGATCACCAATGCCGCCTGCCAAGGCGGATAAGCCGGGAATAGCTTTTTTCAGGGCCTTGTCATTGGCCACTTCCGCATGGGTGGTGCCACCGCCGATGACGACTGATTTCGCAGTCACCTTGACACCGGCATTTTTCAATCCTGTGAGATCGATAATGTCCGTCGGTGCGGCCAGCCCCACTTTCATGGTGGGCACAAGTGTGTGCCCACCTGAGAGGAACTTGCCGTCCTTGGCTTTCTTCATCAGTTTCACTGCATCCGCAACTTTGGCGGGGCGATGATATGCAAAATTTTCCATGGTGTTCCCCGTCCTTATTCTGCTGCTTTGCGAAGGCCCTGAGCCGCAGCCCAGACCACTTGCGGCGATGCCGGCATTGCGATTTCCTTGACGCCAAGAGCATCGGTAATCGCGTTGATGACAGCAGGAGGTGAACCAATGGCGCCTGCCTCACCGCAACCCTTCATGCCCAAAGGATTGGTGGGGCAAGGTGTGCAAGTGAAACCGAGATTGAACGATGGCACATTGGCGGCCCGTGGCATCTGGTAATCCATGAAGGATCCTGTCAGCAACTGGCCTGACTCTTCATCATAGACGCAGCCTTCATGCAGTGCCTGGCCGATACCCTGAACAATACCGCCATGCACCTGACCTTCAACGATCATCGGATTCACAAGATTTCCGAAGTCGTCAACGCAGGTATAGTTGGCAATCGTGGTCACACCTGTATCGGGATCAATTTCCACTTCGCAGATATGCACGCCCGCCGGGAACACGAAGTTTGCGGGATCGTGGAAGGCGGTTTCTTTCAACCCTATTTCAATTTCATTCGAGTTGAATTTATGACCGAGATAAGACGCCAAGGCGACTTCGCCAAAGGCCATTTTCTTGTCAGTGCCTTTGACAGTGAATGTGCCGTCCTTGAACTCAACGTCGTCAGTGGATGCTTCCATCACGGCAGCAGCAACCTTCTTGGCCTTGGCCTCAATCTTGTCCAAGGCTTTGGCAATGGCATGTTGGCCCACAGCACCCGAACGGGAGCCGTAAGTTCCCATGCCGAATTGCACTTTGTCAGTATCGCCGTGAACAACCGATACGTTGTTAATATCAATGCCCAATCGACCTGACACTTGCTGGGCAAAAGTGGTTTC